>CANQSN010000023.1 GCA_947626505.1 uncultured Lachnospiraceae bacterium | reverse complement strand
TATCTGGTCAAGCCCCTTTGTATCCTCTGATAGCTGGAATGAGCTTAGCACCTCCACGCTGCCTTCGATTTTGTTTTCTCCTGATTCGTTTCTTACGTTTTTATTTTTCCCCAAATGTATCTCCTTTCTCAAATTATAACATGCCTTTGCTGTTTTGGCACGTATATTTTAGTTTTTTGTATATCCATAGTTTAATACCAATTAAAATTTCTGTCCAACAACCTGTAGTTGTTAAAATTTACGGATTCGACGTCGATTTCGACAAGTGGAATTCTTTAAATTCTTTAAAATAGGGATTTTCACTTTTTTGTTCACACATTCAACACATTTTAGACACACATTTATCACATGATTTCACAGTAAATTCACACTTTTTATGTTGCTGTTGAAAAAATATGTGAAAAATCCCCAAATTCAAACAGAATTTAAATTTTATTGGCAGTATTAACTTACACCGTTATATGTAATATAAAACTGTACCTTTAATCCGTTTGGAGAAGGGCTGTATAAGTACATACTTAGAAAAGTATGTGAAGAAAAGCCTGATTTAAGGCTTAATGATGGGAGTTATACCATATTTTTGTTGGCATGATAATTCTTGTCAAAGTAAAAAGGAGGACACTAAGCTCCCCCGGTCTCGGTCCTCGCGACTGGAATAAAAATAGTTTTCATTTGCATCTAATAGTGATATAATTCTATTGATTTGTCTAATAGCAGATTAAAGGAATATTAGTATAGGAGATAAAAGCATGGAAGATACAAAGGTGATTAATTCAGATTTATTGCAGGAGATTTTAGAGGATGCAAATCTTGGAATATGGACTATGAAGTATGATTATAATGGAGTGGATAACCAACTGCTGCCGGACGAGCAGGTGGAAAAAATGTTCCATATGCGTTCGGAGTTGACTCCTCAGCAAAAGTATGACTATTGGTTTAACCGCATTTTATCAGAGGACTCGCTAAATGTATTGGAGACTTTGATTGATATGCTGGGTAAGGAGGAATACTGTAATGTAGAGTTTTTATGGAATCATCCCGAGCAGGGAGTGCAGCGCTACAATTTGACAGGTAAGGTTGAGGATATTGATGATGATGGATATCTTGTGATTAAGGGCCACTGCCGAAATATTACAGAAGATATAAAATCGGAATCAGCGGAGGATATTGCCCAGTCGGCTCAACTGGCGCAGCAGCTTGCCACAGAGAAGCGCAGGCTGTGGCATTTGATGAAGGCGGTATATGTGGCGGAGGCGAAGGTGGATTTGTTAGAGGGTACTATTAAGCAAACAATCTTCGAGGATGACGGAACAGTGGTAAACCTTCGTCAGCAGGATTTTAACGAGTATGTAGCAAGACGCAAGGAATTAATAGACGAGGTATTCAGGGCGGAAGTAGAGGAATTTTTAAACCTTGAAAGACTTCGCAAAATGGCAGATGATGAGAAGGGGGCTCCTGAGGAAACGCTTCGTTACAAGATTAAAAAGGATGGGGAGGATGTTATTTATGAGGAGCATATTATTTACAATCGGGATTACAAGGATACCAATGTCAGCATTGTAGTTAAGGATGTTACCAGCGAGGTGTCGCATCAGTACCAGTTGTCTGAGGCCAAGAATAAACTGGAACATGCAGTATCCTCTATGATTCGGGATAACATGAAGAATGAGAAGCATGTGCTTAAAGAGGTAAATACTGTCCAATCGTTAGTTGAAAACAGTGAAAAGGCGTGCGAGCTATTATTAAAGGATGATTTAAGCCCTGAGGGCAGGGAGCTTGTAGAGTTGATTATGAACCAGAATAAAGCCATTACCATAAAGCTTGCAGAGATTCGCGATTGCCTGTAATGGTGATTCAAAGTTCACAGTGCGTTAATACACTGTAGTAAGGAGAGGGCATGACTAAGAAACAGAGAGCGCTTGAGATTATAGAGCGGTTAAAAAAGGAATATCCGGACGCAGGCTGCACATTGGATTATGACGAGGCGTGGAAGCTTTTGGTCAGCGTGCGCTTAGCGGCCCAATGTACGGATGCAAGAGTTAATGTTATTGTTGAAAAATTATATGAAAAATATCCAAGTGTTGAAGCTTTGGCAGAGGCGGATGTGGATGACATTGAGGCTATTGTAAAACCATGTGGATTGGGGCATACTAAGGCGAGGGATATAAGCGCCTGTATGAAAATGCTTAAAAACGATTATGATTGCAATGTGCCGCATACATTTGATGAGCTTCTAAAGCTTCCGGGAGTAGGACGTAAAAGCGCCAATCTGATTATGGGAGATGTGTTTGGCGAGCCTGCCATTGTAACAGACACGCATTGCATAAGGCTCACTAACCGCATGGGGCTTGTGGATGGCATAAAGGAGCCTAAGAAAGTGGAGATGGCATTGTGGAAGATTATACCTCCTGAGGAGGGTTCTGATTTCTGCCATCGGTTAGTGATTCATGGACGTGATATATGTACTGCAAGAACTGCACCCTATTGTGATAACTGCTGCCTCAATGATATTTGCAAAAAGCAGGGTATAAAAAAGTCAGGTAAATGATAAATCATACAAATTATATAATTATATACATAGAAGGGATGTAGTTTATATTATGACGCAGCTTGAGGGAGAATTTTTATTGTGGATTCAGGAGCAGATAAGAAATGATGTGCTGACTCCGGTGTTGACTTTTATAACGCATTTGGGTGACGCGGGAATTTTCTGGATTATTTTAACGCTGCTTTTGCTTATTCTGCCAAAGACGCGTAAAGCGGGGATAGTGTGTGCATTTGCGCTTTTTGCTTCATTTATTATTAACAACCTTATTTTGAAAAACGTCATTGCCCGGGTAAGGCCTTATGAGGCGATAGAAGGACTGAACCGGATAATTGAAAAGCAAGCTGATTTTTCATTCCCGTCAGGACATGCAGCCAGCTCTTTCTCAGTGGCAGTTTCCATATTTTTATGCTTTAAGAAAAATATAGGTATTCCGGCGCTTATACTGGCATTTCTAATTGCGCTGTCAAGGCTTTATGTGGGAGTGCATTTCCCTACTGACGTATTGTGCGGTGCGCTCAGCGGGACATTGCTCGCGATATTGTTCTATTGGATTTTTAATCAATATGTATTTAAGAACAAAGGGGGTATTTATAAAAATGGGGGACGCATCAGAAAATAAACCAGTTAAATATAGAAAACATATTAGTATTGGTTTGCTGGCTCATGTGGATGCGGGCAAGACAACCTTATCAGAGGCAATGCTTTATAAGTCTGGAGATATTAGGAAGCTTGGCAGGGTGGATAAAAAGGATGCATTTTTAGACAACAATTATATGGAGAGGGAACGTGGGATTACTATTTTTTCCAAGCAGGCAAGATTTAACTGGAAAGGTATGGGCATTACGCTTTTGGATACTCCGGGGCATGTGGATTTTTCGGCAGAGATGGAACGCACTCTGCCTTTACTTGATTATGCAGTTTTGGTAATAAGCGGAACGGATGGCGTGCAGGCGCATACAAAGACTTTGTGGAAGCTTTTAAGGCGGAATAATATACCCGCTTTTTTATTTGTAAACAAAATGGACCGGACGGAGGCTGACCGATATGAATTGATGGAGGAGTTAAAGCGGCAGTTAAGCGGTAATATAGTGGATATGACAAGCTTTGAGCCGCTAAAGGATTCCATGAAGCTAATGGGGGAGGAGGAACTTCTTGAAAATGTGGCAGTCTGCTCAGAGGAGGTTATGAATGATTATCTTGAAACAGGTGAAATTTCAAGGGATAGCGTAACAAAGCTAATCAGGGAAAGAAAGCTGTTTCCATGTTTTTTCGGCTCTGCATTAAAGCTTGAAGGAATAGACGATTTTTTAAATGGTTTTGACTGGCTTACAGAATGTATATGCTATCCGTCTTCATTTTCTGCAAGAGTATACAAGATTGGCAGAGATGAAAAAGGTAACAGGCTTACATATCTTAAGGTAACAGGAGGAGCGCTTAAGGTTAAAACATCTTTATCAGATGAAAAGGTTAATCAGATTAGGCTGTATTCCGGACAGCAGTATGAGGCGGTTCAGGAGGTGGAGGCAGGTATGGTCTGCGCTGTGACCGGACTTACTAAAACTTATGCCGGACAGGGATTGGGAGATGAGGAGGCGACCTATTTGCCAATGCTTGAGCCTGTGCTTGATTATCAGATGTTGCTGCCGGATGATGTAGACTCCCTTGGATTTTACCAGCGTATGCAGGAGCTTGAGGAGGAGGAGCCTATGCTTAGGGTTCAATATCAACCCTCGTTTCAGGAAATACATGTGCATTTGATGGGAGAGGTGCAGTGTGAGATTTTAAAAGATTTGGTACAGGAGCGGTTTGGCGTAGAGGTGTCATTTTCAAATGGGAATATTGTTTATAAGGAAACTATTGCAAATGCTGTGGAGGGCGTAGGGCATTTTGAGCCTTTAAGGCATTATGCAGAGGTGCATTTTTTGATGGAGCCGGGGATTGCGGGAAGCGGGATTCAGGTAGAAACAGCAGTCAGGGAGGAAATGCTTGATAGAAACTGGCAGAGGCTTATCGCCACCCATGTTATGGAAAAGCAGCATAAAGGGGTGTTAGGCGGATTTGAGCTTACGGATGTAAAGATTACTTTAGTAGCGGGACGGGCTCACAAGAAGCATACAGAGGGAGGCGATTTCAGACAGGCTGTTTACAGGGCTATAAGGCAGGGGCTGATGCAGGCTGAGAGCGTACTGCTTGAGCCGGTATATGCATTTACATTAACTGTTCCAAATGACAAGCTCGGGAGGGCTATGTCAGATATACAGAATGCAGCTGGGGAGTTTGAACCGCCGCAGACAGAGGGAGATTTTACAACCATTAAAGGTATGGCTCCGGTTGCTGCCTTGCAGGGATATCATACTACAGTGCTTTCTTATACAAAGGGAGAAGGCAGGCTTTTATGTCAGGTGGCGGGGTATATGCCATGTCATAATCAGGAGGAGGTTTTGCAGAAGGTTTCCTACGATCCGGAAAAGGATATAGAAAATCCTTCAAGTTCCGTATTCTGTTCTCATGGCGCAGGTGTGACAGTGCCATGGAATGAGGTGTTTAGCCAAATGCATGTGGATAGCGGCTTGATGTTTGAGGACAGAAAAAGAGCAGACAATGGAGAGAATGTGCAGAATCAGACTGCTTTGGAAAACAGCCTTGTAATTGACGAAGAAGAGCTTGCGGCAATTTTCAGGAGAACATTTGGGGCAAACCGTAATGATAATAAACACCTTAAGAAAAAGCCCGCGGCGGTTTCAAGGGCTTTTGCAAAAAGTTATAAACGTCCTGTTTATAAGGATAAATATATTTTGGTTGACGGATATAATATTATTTATGCTTGGGAGGAGTTAAGAAATTTATCGGAGAGTAATATGGGCGGCGCAAGAAACCGTTTAATGGATATGATGTGCAATTATCAGGCATATAAATGTATTAACCTTATTTTGGTATTTGATGCGTATAAGGTCGAGGGAGGACAGGGGGAATATTTTGATTACCACAATATACACGTGGTTTATACAAAGCAGAAACAGACTGCTGATGCTTATATTGAACGTTTTACCCATGAAATGGGGCATAAATACGATATTACTGTTGCTACGTCAGATGGTTTAGAGCAGCTTATTGTGCTCGGACAGGGCGCAAAAAGGCTTTCAGCAAGGGAGTTTTACGAGGAGGTCAGGAAAATGGAGCAGGAGCTTAGGGATAGATATCTTGACCGAGAGTGGGAGTAGGAGAGGCGGAATTTAGGAAGGAAAATTATGGTTGCTGAAAAAAAGGATATTAAGTATAATATAAGAAAGCGGGTTTGGTAGAAGGATAATTTAATAGGAGGGTTTTGATATGAAGAAGGAGATTTATGAATCAGCGGGAGTTAATGCGAAGATTGGACTTAAGAATTTTGCAAGCAATCCATTGATTTATGACAGGTTTTTGCGCCAGTTTAACGAGGATACCAATTTTTCAAAGGTTATGGAAGCCTATGAAAAAAATGATGCTGCAGCGTTGAAAGAGAACCTTAATTCGTTGTCAAGAATTGCAGGGAAGATGGGAATGATGGATTTGCAGGCAGCTTGCGAGGAAACGTTAAGAGCGTTGGAGGCTGATAACCGGAGTGAGACGGATAGTGGTATAAATAAGGTTAAAGAACAGTACAACAGGGTTGTTAAAGCATTTTCTTAAGCCTTAATATTACATACATGAAGGCAGTATTTATTGAATTTGCCAAAAGGGCGGACTTTGCAATTATCTGTAGGAATTTGAGGAGATTACAGGTTATGTCAGAAAAAAAGAAGATAGAGAGCGGGCCATGCGAGACCTGCGCTAATTACGTTTATGATGATGAGGATGAGTGTTATATTTGCGATGTGAATTTAGATGAAGATGATATGTACCATTTTTTGACAGGGGATACAAGGGAATGCGCATACTATCAGTCAGATGATGAGTACAGGGTGGTACGCCACCAGATGTAGCAGAGGAAGAAGTGTAAGAAGTATAAGAAGGAGGAGCAGAGCCATGGATAAAAACAATAATACTTTTCGCAATACGGAGATGTTAAACTGGATGGGATATTTTTCGGAGAAGCTTAATGTAAGTCCGGAGAAGATTCATCCCATGAATGTGTGCGGAAAAAAGAAAAATGTAATTCCGCTTATTGAGAGCCATAAGAGAGTGATGGTATTTGCAGACGAAAGTCACAAAGAACTCTGCTATGAGCTTTGGGAGGCAGGTCTTGGAGAGTGCGAGGCGTACATAGGAAAGGGAACTGCGCCGGGAGCTGATGTGGAAAAAACGGATATAAAGAGCCTTATGGGCAGAGAGATTTTGGAACCTACAGTGTTGTTTGTAATAAATGAAAATACAAGGGAATCTTACAGAATAGGTATTAAGAATGAAAATTTCAGCCGGGGACCGATTCGTTACGTAGGTAATGAGATTCGCGCTGTGATTATGAGCCTTTTAGATGTGGACAGGCAGGATACCATATGTATTTTCAGCGGAGAATCTATTGTTATAGAGGCGGCTATTGCAGCGAGCGAGGGTACTATAATTGCTGTGGAGCCGGATGCGGGCTGTATGCATACAATGGAGGAAAACGCTTCAAAGTTTGGCGTCCATAATGTAGAGATTATTGGGGACTTGGATGAGAATACATTATCAGGGCTGCCAACTCCGCGGCTTGCATTTATCGTGGCGGATAAGCATTTGGAGGATAATATTAAAGCTATGCTTTCAATGAATCCAAAGATGCAGTTTGTCATTTATACATTGGAGCTTAACACGCTTGCCGGTATCCGCCCGCTGTTTGATAAGCATGGCATCAATAATATGGAGGTTATGCAGATATCAGTTTCTAAGACAAACCATAACAGTATGTTTGTGTCACAGCCTTCGCCTTGGCTGATTACGGGTGAGGCGGCATTATGACATTCAAGACTCGCTTTAAGATTCGTGTCTGCTTTAGAAGACGCTTTCTTATCCGAATCTTTAGCGCATCCTATCCCGCCTGAAAAGGTGGGGATTTCTTGCTGTAAGAGGTTAAACGGATGCGTTTTGTCTATTATGGAGAAAAATGCAAATTTTTGTATATAATACTTGATTATTTTCCATAAAATTAGTAGAATAAAAATAATTATAGGGTAGTATCTCTATAGTGTATGGCGTGAAGGAACACGACATTATTTGAGCTTTATGGGGCAGCAGGCAGGATTTGCCATATTATGGTAATAACCGAATGCAGCGGGCAGGCTATACAAGGAGGTTGATGTTATGAATATTAACGGGTATGTTAAGGAAGCACAATACGATTTATATCAGGTGCGTAATGATGATACTGACAGATTACAACGTAATAATGACAGAGTTAATTCGGAACGCAGATGGCGGGATGATGAGGAGGATTCATATCAGAAGAAGCTTGAGGAGAAGAAGGCGGAGAAAGAGAAAAAGACCGCTGAATTGAATAAAAAGCTGAAAGATACATATGATAAGTTAAGCGATAAGGCTAAGGATTATTTAGATAAGCTTAAGGATAAATATGGTAATATAGATTTTTTTGTTGCGGATGATGTAGGAAAGAAAGATTCTATGAATATTTTGTCAGGCGGTTCTAAGGAATACAGCGTGTTAATGGATTCTAAGACTATAGAGAGCATGGCTTCAAGCGATGATGCGGCAAAGCATTATGAGAATTTGATTTCTAACGCTTTAGAACAGTTTGACGGTATGAAGAAAGAGTTTCTTGAGGAAGGACTTAATATCAAGAAGCTGGGAGTCAGTATTGAGGACGACGGTAACACAGAATATTACGGTATAGTTGACGATTCCCTCTCCTACTACGAGAAGGAGCTGGAGAAGCAGGAGAAAAAGAAAGCAGAGAAGCTTGAAGCTAAACATAAAGAAGATAAAGAGGAAGAGAAGAAGGAAGAATTAAAGAAGGAAAAGCAGGAGAAGCTTGAAGAGCAGTCAGAGAAACGCAAGGAATTTGTTGAGAGACAGCTTGGAAGCCGGAATGCTTTGGTGACAGCCGGGACCATTGAGGACTTAAAGAATCAGCTGCATATAGAGCAGGAGCGAGTAGTGCATGTTAGGGAGAATGCAGTTCCTATTGGGGTAGGTATGGATTTAACAGTATAAGGATATGTAATTAAATGCGATAAGTAATTGGCCGGCCAAGGTTAGTTACTTATCGTATTTTGTGGAGGCAATTTATAGATGAAGATAATTATTGTAGGTTGTGGAAAAGTAGGATACGCTGTAGCTAAGGCATTAGTAGCGGAGAAGCATGACGTGGTTGTGATTGACGATGGCGCAGCTAAGATTGAAAATGTAACTAACACTGTCGACGTAATGGGTGTTGTTGGCAATGGCGCAAGCTATAAGGTTCAACTGGAGGCAGGAGTGCAGAATGCAGATTTATTAATTGCATTGACTTCTTCTGATGAGTTGAACCTGTTTTGTTGTATGATAGCGAGAAAGACGGGACATTGCCAGACAATTGCAAGGGTTACTAATCCGATATTTGCCGAGGAGCTTGATTACATTAAAAAAGAATTAGGGCTGGCTCTGGTACTGAATCCGGAGAACGCCACTGCAAGAGGCATTACAAGACTTTGTAAGATGCCCTCCGCCATTGAGATTGATACTTTTGCAAAGGGGAATGTGGAGATTCTTAAGGTTGAGATTCCGGAGGATTGTTTTCTGTGCCACAAGACAATTTCAGAAGTTATGAGTAATTTTAATGAAAAGGTTTTGATTTGCGCGGTTGAGAGAGACGGTGAAGTATCAATTCCGCCCGGAGATTTTCTTTTGCTGAGCGGCGATAAGATTGCAATTGCGGGACAGCCGAAATCATCAGCAATTTTTGTTAAAAAAATGGGGATTCCCGGTTTGGGTAAAGTAAGAAGCGCAATTTTAATTGGGGCAAGCTCTATTAGCGAATATGTCGCTAAGGAAATGATTAAGCATAATATTCATGTTAAAGTTTTTGACGCAGACAAAGTAAGGTGCGAGCATTTCAGTGTGGAGGTGCCGGACGCAGTAGTGATTAATGCAGATGCGTCAAAGCCGGATGTGTTGTTGGAGGAAGGACTGGAGAGAGCGGATGCATTTGCCACCCTGACTTCTTCTGACGAGTTAAATATCTTACTTGGGTTATATGCAAGGAATAATTCCAAATGTAAAGTGGTAACATTGATTAACCACAGTAACTATATTGATGTAATTAAGAATCTTAATATCGGGAGTATTATGTCATTGCAGAATATTTCCACAGAGTCGATTGTGCGGTATGTAAGGGCGATAAATAATTCTCAGGGCAGCAATGTGGAAACATTATACCGGATTATGGACAACCGGGTTGATGCTTTGGAGTTTATTATAGGAGAGAATTGTTCTGTGGTAGGGAAACCGCTTAAAGAGCTTAACTTAAAGAGGAACTTGCTGGTTAGCTGCATTAATCATTTGGGAAAGATTGAGATTCCAAATGGCGACAGTATTATTCAGGAAGGCGATACTGTTATAGTAGTGACGACTCAGGAAGGGTTTAATGATATTTCAGACATTATTAAGTAATATACGGAGGCAGAATCATGAATTACCCGTTGATAGTGTATATTTTAGGGCGCGTGCTTCAGGTGGAAGGGACGTTTATGCTGTTGCCTTTTTTAGTAGGGCTGTGCTATAAAGAATCAGAAGCGTTTTCCTTTTTGGCAGTTGGGTTGGTTGAGTTTTTGATTGGTTTTTTTGTGTGTAAGAAAAAGCCTGAGAGCGCCGGATTTTATGCAAAGGAAGGATTTGTAACTGTATCTCTTTGTTGGATTATTCTTTCAATTATAGGTTCCCTGCCATTTGTGATTAATTGTGATATCTCTGATTTCTTAAATGCTGTTTTTGAGACGGTTTCAGGATTTTCCACTACGGGAGCAAGTATTTTGGAAGACGTGGAGGCTATGAGCCACTGCTCGCTGCTTTGGAGAAGCTTTACCCATTGGATTGGAGGAATGGGTGTTTTGGTATTTGTGCTCAGTATTCTTCCTTTGGCGGGAGCACAGAATATTTATTTGATGAAAGCGGAATCTCCGGGACCGAGTGTCGGTAAGCTGGTGCCCAAGGTAAAGAGTACAGCGTCTAATTTGTATAAGATTTATTGTGTAATGACATTGTTACAGTTGTTGTTTTTGCTTTTTGGCGGATTGGATTTGTTTAGCGCATTGAACATAAGCTTTTCCACTGCCGGTACCGGAGGCTTTGGAATACTTAATTCAAGCTGCGGAGAATATTCCTCCTATATACAGATTGTTATTACATTGTTTATGATTTTATTTGGAATTAATTTTTCTGTATATTATTTAATGCTTACAAAAAAATGGAGACAGGCGCTTAACTGTGAGGAGATGCACTGGTATCTTGGAATTATGCTTACCGCTGCCGTTCTGATTATGGCGAATTTGTTATGCACCGGACAGTTTTCAGGGATTTTAGAAACTTTAAAGAATGTAGCGTTTACTGTGGCGGCTATTATGACTTCTACCGGTTTTGCTACGATAGATTTTGAAACGTGGCCCATGTTTTCCCAGACTATTTTGGTAATGCTTATGTTTGTCGGCGCATGTGCAGGCAGTACCGGAGGCGGTTTAAAGGTTTCCCGTATTGTGTTATATCTAAAGTCCGTAAAGAAAATGATAGGTCAATATCTTCATCCGAGAAGCATTAAGATTGTTAAATTTGAGGGTAAACAGGTTGAGCATGATGTTATACGCGGAGTAAACATGTTTTTGATTACTTATGCGTTTATATTTGCAGCTTCTATGTTATTGATTTCTTTGGATGGATTTAGTTTTACTACTAATTTTACAGCAGTGGCGACAACTCTTAATAATATTGGCCCGGGGCTTGACGCTGTAGGGCCGACGCATAATTTTTCAGGATTTTCGGGATTTTCTAAGATTGTACTGATATTTGATATGCTTGCCGGAAGGCTTGAGATTTTTCCGATATTGCTGCTATTTGCTCCCAGCACTTATAAGAAGTAATATTCAAGACTCGCTTCTGCTTTAGAAGACGCCCTCTGCTTTGAGTTTCTGCGAATTTTCGCAGAGCGTTTATCAGATGGGAGTTTTCTTCCGTATGATTAACATAATTTATATAAGGAGTAATGTAATGAATGAAGAGAAAAGATTTGCAGTTTTGATTGATGCAGATAATATAAGTACAAAGTATATTGGAAGCATTATGTCAGAGGTTAGCAATTATGGAGTGGCGACCTACAAGCGCGCCTATGGAGATTTAACAAGAAAAGAAAATAAAAATTGGGAGAAGGTCTTGCTTGATAATTCCATAACGCCGGTACAGCAGTACAGCTATACCTTTGGTAAAAATTCAACAGATTCGGCAATGATTATTGACGCTATGGATATATTGTATTCCGACAATGTCGAGGGGTTTTGCATTGTAAGCAGCGACAGTGATTTTACAAGGCTGGCGGCAAGGCTTAGAGAGGCCGGCAAGATTGTGATTGGAATGGGCGAGCAGAAATCAGCAAAGCCATTTGTAAAGGCTTGTACCCTTTTTAAGTATCTGGATTTGATTTCTAAAAATGACAGTAAGAACAATAAGAATAAAAAGTTTAAAAGCAATAGCATAGAGGTTTCTAATTCGGAAGCTTTGCCGGATAATTCAGATGATAATGAGGTTGTGGATAAGGAGGATATTCTGGCAGCTATTATAAACATTTTTAATGAGATGGAGGATAGCAGAGAAGGATTTAATATCGGAGAATTAGGGCAGAGGCTTACTAAAATGTATTCTGACTTTGATGTGCGTAATTATGGTTATTCCAGATTGAGCGTTTTTTTGAAGTCATTTGACTGCTTTGAAACTAAGGATTCCTATCTGTACCTTCTTTCTGCGGATAAAGGCAGCGCGCCGACTTTACCGGATATTGAGAAAGTTATTATAGATTCGCTGCAAAACAATTTTTCAGATGAAGGCATGAATATACTTACAATGAAAAGAATTTTGGAAGAAACTTATCCCGGATTTGATATTGGAAACTACGGTTACTCTAAGCTGTCTACATTTTTTAAGGATTTTAACTGTGTGGAAACAAGGCTTTCGGGAAAGAGTAATTCGGTTATGAGCCTATACTTAAAATAGTTTTATTGTAAAAATAGATAAACATTTTTGTGCATTTTTGTGCAATATTTTTTATGTGAATTGTACAGTTTTATTGGACTGAATTGTTACTTTTTGTTATAATTAAATAAATGTGGGGAATGGAGTACATTCTTCAAACGATATAATAATTATAGGAGGATTGTTGTTATGAAGGACATTATGATTACGACAGCATCGACATTTGATGGTTATGATATTAAGGAATATATAGATTTTTTAAGCCATCAGGTTGTATTTAGTTCTAATTTTGTACAGGAGCTGGCTGCTAATATAGCAGATTCTGTTGGCGGTGAAGGACGGGCGCTTTCAGATAAGCTTGAGGAGGCTTCTGAATCCGCTATGAAGGAATTTAGCGATATCGCTAAGGAGAAGGGCGCTAACGGTATTATAAATATTAAGGTTAATTATACTAATCTTTCCGGTAGTGTGGCGGCAGTATTTATTTCCGGTACTGCAGTACGTTTGGAGAAGAAGAAAACAAGTCTCAATGAAAATGTAAATGTATTGGCTGTGTCTAATTATATTCATAAGAAGATTCTTCGTCCGTTTGAGGTGGCTCTCCATACAGATGGAGACAAAGTTCTTATGTCTATGAAGCTGCATAATTATGAGATGACTAAGATTTCGGCAGTTAAGGTGGACGTTACATTTAAGGACATTTATGATGAGGAGATTACCATAGAGGATGTTGATTATGTTATTAATCAGGATATTAATATTTTGATTAAGACAGACAAGGTTCCTATTGATATGGATGTGCGCAAGGCAGGCCTTCAGAATGATGTTAAGGTAATGGTTCGCAAGTATGTTAAGGATCGTGTTGTATATAATGTTTCAGAGGAGTATCAGAATTCCAGCTTAACCTCCGAGGAGCTTGCAATATTTAAGAAGAATAAGGGCGTTGATGCGGTTGATAAGTACCGCAGGGCGGATACATATTGGAGATGTGTGTGCGGCACCATCAATCTTCCGGGAGATACGCAGTGTTCTATGTGTAACCGCGAGGAGAAAGACTTTGCAAATGGTTATAATTTTGATTATGAATCTATGTTAAGGTCTATGGAGGATGCGGATTCCGCAGAGGCAATTAAGGATATTTTGATGAAGCATATTCCTAATATTGATTCCGGAGCCAGAGTGGAGCTTTTGGAGATTTTGCAATCCGCTATTAATATGGAGAAGACAAGAGGAAAGGGCGCTATGAAGTATAGCGTAATAGAGAAGCTTAAGAGAAAGTTTGAGCTTTCATAGTATTTGGAAAGCGACTGTAGAAAGGTTAGCTGTAAAAGAGGTGGTCTTTTAGCCACCTCTTTTTTAGAAGAAGGGCGGTGCGAATATGATAACAATCAGCGTGTGTATGATTGTAAAAAATGAAGAAAAGGTTTTGGCAAGATGTCTTGACAGCCTTAAAGGGCTTTATGAGGAGTTAATTATTGTTGATACGGGCTCTGTTGATTCTACAAAGGAGATTGCAGCCCGATATACTGATAAGATATATGACTACGAGTGGATTTCTGATTTTTCCGATGCAAGGAATTATGCGTTTTCTTTAGCTTCTATGGAGTACATTTATTCTGCGGATGCAGATGAATATCTAGACGAGGAGAACCGAAAATTGTTTGCACAGGTAAAGCAGGTGTTGGACCCGCAGATTGAGATTGTGCAAATGTATTATGGAAACCAATTGGCAAATGGTACGGTTTATAATTTTGATAAAGAATACCGGCCCAAATTATATAAAAGACTAAGGCAGTTTGTATGGGAGGAGCCTGTGCATGAAGCGGTACGTTTATCTCCGGTTATATATGACAGTGATATTGTGATTACTCATTTGCCCGAGGATAATCATGCAAAGCGGGATTTTAAGTTATATGAGAATTTAATAAAGAAGGATGGAAGGCTTTCTAAGAAGCTTTATTCTATGTATTGCAGAGAGTTATATGTATCCGGTGACGAGCAGGATTTTTTAAATGCAGAGAGTTATTTCAAACATATTATTTTGGATACGGAATTAAAGCCTGACGAGGTTAAAATGGCAGAATGCATTTTGGCAAAATGCGCTCATTTTCGACAGGATGTGACATCATTCTTTACGATGTGCCTGCACAATACTGCCGATGGAAATGGATGCTCAGAGCTTTGCTATGAGCTGGGGACATTTTATGAGGAGCAGAAAGATTATGAGGAGGCTATGCTATGGTATTTTAATGCGGCAAATGAAACAGAGAGCATTATGAATATTCATTGCGGCGGTGACTGGGCGCTTAAAAAGATTGCTGACTGCATGGGTGTATTAGGTGACAAGGAACAGCAGCAGTATTACAGTATGCTTGCAAGAGAATGGAAAACGCCGGCGGTATAGGGTGGTTTGCGCCGCATAATATTTATGAAATAATCTGGTCGGCAATGCAGCTCATGTCATATTCTTTAGCGCAGGAAATCAGGTATTCATAGCGTATTTGAGCGGCTTTAAGCTCATATATGGCGCAGTCAATCAAATCGGGATCTGTTATATTTTGAAAGTTATTATAGGCAAGTTCAATTGCAGATTTTGTTTCTTTAATCTCGTCCAATAATTGCAGCTTCCCATAGTAATAATTTATTTTTGGTTTTTTTGAAAAGTTAAAAAGCATACAGTCACCACCTCTATAATATAGTATAGTCATGGAGTTGGTAATTTATGCATATTTTTTAAATTTTTTCATATAATTTTCTAAGGAGGGGATTGTATGAGGGAATTTGTCAATTTGTTTATTCGTTTGTGCGGAGGTATTGCGGCAATTCAGGGCTTGAATATGATATTAAAATACTTGGGAATTGCAATTTATGTAGGAATAAATGGTTATACAATTGTTTTGTCTGCTATTCTTGGCTTGCCGGGAATATTGGGACTTTATGTGGTAGGATATTTATTATGAAGCTGCCGGATTTTATAATGAGCTTTGTCGAATGAAGCTGACAAAAGTCGAAGAAAGTCGACTTCGACATCTGTAAATTATTTACATATTTTCCTGAAATATGCATGGATACTGGATTTTTAATAATCCGGTATTTTTTTTGCTAAAAATAATTGTAGAAAAGTAAATTTGTTTTAAATATAATCTAAACATCCTAACACAGTGGACTACTCAACCACATCAAAATGTGTTTCCTCGATTTATATACAACTGCATAGGGACAGGAGTAAGGTATGCTGAAAATTTTTATTTTGGTTGGCTGTTTAGTTATTACAGCGTTATGGGATTTTTGTACGCATAAAATTCCTAACCGGCTTTTAGGGGTTATGGGCGTTATGGGTTTGGCGTGCAATTGTTATATGCTGATATCTCCTATAGCTACGATGCTATATTTCTTGCTGCCTGTTTTATGTTTGCTGCCGCTATGGCTTATAAAGACAATGGGGGCCGGCGACTTAAAGCTGATGGGTGTTACAGGCATATTTATTGGAAAGCATATTTGGCGAGTTATATTTTTTTCATTTTTTTGGGCCGCTATTTTAGGAATATTTCTATTAATATACAAAAGGCAGTTGTTATCCGGTATGAAAAGAGGAATTTGTTATATTTTATCTATGTTGATGAGTAAAAAAGTAATGGTTTACAGTTGCGGTATACATAGCGGCAAAGCTGTGACAGTTCCCTATGCTGTATGCATTTTGTTGGGGACGTTTACTTGGCTGGCATTTAACTATGGGGAGGCGGCGTTATGAAGCATATAGCAATATGGGATGAAGATTTAGAGTATGCCGGCTGTCTTGCCTCGGCCTTGAATAAACGTGCAAAGGGTAAATGGCTGGCGATGGCGGCAAAGGAGAAACAGGAGTGGGAGTCTTTTATCAGGCAGGAGGGTACAGCGCTGGCTTTTGTGTCAGAGAAATATGCCGAACATATAAACAGCAGTAATTGCAAAGTGATAATGATTGGAAACCAGTCCGTATCAGGGAAATGCATTTTGCGGTACAGCACAGTTCAGGAATTTATGTATTATGTGGAGAGGGAGATTTATGGCGCAGTGCATAATATAGCGAAGAAGGGAATGAGAAGAATTGCTGTAATACCGGTACTTGACAGAACGTCATGCAGGGATAAGGTCAGGAATATGTGTAAGGGTGAAGGAAAAGTATATTGGGAGATGTCGGCATTTTCTGATTTGGAATTGATGGAGCAAGGCGTGGAGCAAATATTGTATGGAATTAAGATGAGAGAAGAAGCGTTTGCAGAGATGTTTAGAAATCAATTGGTAAGGTATATGGATACATGGGCGCTTCCTGCGGCAGTTTCATTTTTGGATATACGTGAGCTTACAGTAGAGGATGTACAGTGGTTTTTTGAACAGCTAGAAGGTCTTGGATATGAAGAAATTTTTGTATATATGGATATGAGCGGAGTGAATGAGCTTTCACTATTTTCCTTATTTTCAAATATTTATCTTATTCAGGAGGAGGACGCCGCATATCATACCAGAGAACAGTCGATATTAAGGCTGCTTAATCTGGCAAAATGCGAGGACAGGATTCAGGTTATTAAATAAGGGAGAAAAAGAAGATGGACAGGGAACAGGGCGGTTATTTAAGGAAGATTATTGAAGATAAGGTTATGGAAAAACTTGATTTGTCCAAAGAGGTGGAGGATGAGCAGGTATATCATTTGATTGATTATGTGATAAATCAGTTGAGCAGGGAACAATATATTTCGGTTTCCGACAGGGTGGAGTTAAGGTCTGCTGTGTTTAACAGTATGAGGGGATTGGATGTGCTTACTCCGTTGCTGAAGGATGAAAGCATAACTGAAATTATGATAAATGGACACAACAATATTTTTGTTGAGAAAAATGGAAGCCTTCATAAGGTGGCTTTGGCATTTGAAAGTAAGGAAAAATATCATAATGTGATACAGCAGGTGGTGGCGGGATGTAATAGGATAGTTAATGAAGCTTCTCCGATTGTTGATGCAAGACTTTTGGACGGTTCAAGAGTAAACGTTGTATTATCGCCTATTTCCCTTGATGGCTCTACTATGACTATTCGTAAATTTCCAAAGGAGGCATTTACGATGGACAAACTGATACAAATAGGCTCTTTAGACAGGGAAACTTCTGAATTGCTAAAACTGCTGGTAAGAAGCGGGTACAACATATTTGTAAGCGGAGGTACCGGTTCGGGGAAAACAACATTTTTAAACGCCCTATCTGATTTTATTCCAAAATCAGAACGGATAATAACTATAGAGGATTCTGCTGAGCTTCAGATTAAGGGCGTTGAAAATCTGGTAAGAATGGAGGTTAGAAATGCTAATGTTGAGGGTAAGAATGCGATAACTATGCAGGATTTAATTAAGTCCAGCCTGCGTATGAGGCCAAACAGGATTATTGTGGGAGAGGTTCGAGGAGGGGAGGCTCTTGATATGCTTCAGGGGCTTAATACCGGACATGACGGATCAATTTGCACCGGACATGCCAATTCTGCCAGAGACATGCTGATAAGACTTGAGGTTATGGTTCTGATGGCGGTCGATATGCCGGTTTATGCGCTGAGGGGACAGATTGCGTCGGCGTTGGAAATTATTGTTCATTTAGGAAGGCTTAGAGATAACAGCAGAAGGGTAATGGAGATTGTTGAGGTGCTTAATGTGGAGCAGGGAGAAATAAAGTGCAATACATTATTTAAATTTCAGGAGAAACACAAAGATATTAAGGATATTGAAGAAGGGGAGGCAAAGGCAATGGAATTAAGACATGAGCAAAGTAAAATGACAAACGCTGATATGAGGAGAAAGTATAATCCTGATAAAGACGACGTTACTCATATCAGGGTTCAGGGGCAACTGGTTCCAAAACATCAGCTTCAACAGGTAAATAAGCTTATGCAGGCGGGATATTATAATAAGTTTCTTTGCCTGATGGATGAAATAAGAATAAAAAATAGCATGGAGAGACCTGTATGAATTATCAAGAATATAAGCTTTCGTTAAGGGAGTTTATAACTGCATTTTTAATATATTTAAGCCTTTGTGTTTTAATTGGTTTATTGTTTTATAACACTTTATGGTTTTTAGTTTTTGCAAGTCCGTTATTTTTGCTTTTTTTGAAGTATTATAAAGCGCGCCTGATAGAAAAGAGGAGAGAGGTTATAAAAGAAGAATTTAAAGAATTTATAACTTCTATGTCGGCGGCGCTTAATGCGGGTTATGCGCTGGAAAATACATTTTCCTTTATTGAAAATGAGCTTAACAGAAGTTTTCCTGATAGGAAACCTTATCTTGCAAAGGAATGTGAAAGGCTTCAACGAAAACTTTCCGTAAAACAGCCTTTAGGAGACTTATTGCTGGATATTGGGAGAAGAAGCGGTATTGACGAGATTCTTGAATTTGCCCATATTATTGTGCTTGCTAAAAGAATGGGAGGAAATATGATTAATATTATAGCGCAGACAGCAGGGCAGATGAGGGAGGCTATGGAGGTTAAGAAGGAGATTCAGATTGCCATTGCCGCTAAAAAGCTGGAGCAACTTGTAATGTTTTTTGTGCCTTTTGGAATGGTGGTATTTTTACGTATCAGTAATTCCGGATATTTGGATTGCCTTTACGATACTTTGTTGGGACGGGCTGTTATGACGGTATGCCTTATAGCGATAGCAATAGCATTTTTTATATCTCAAAAACTGCTCAAGAATGAGGAGGTGTAGTTGTGGGTTATTTTTTTGGATTTGCATTCATAATTTCTTTTGGATTTTTTTTGGCGGGATATAAAAAATATGGTAAAGGCGGCTTTTTAGGGGAGGGAGGAGGAAGATGCTTATGGGATATTTTTTGCATATATATAAAGAATGAAAACCGGCTGATTAAAAAACGCAGGGAAGTGTATGTGGAATCAAAGGAGGAAACCGAACAATGGTGGAGAGAAACATGCGTTAAGGTATTTGCGCATTCTATTCTGTTTATAATGGTTTTTTCTGCAATAGGATTTTTGGTTTTTCTGCAGGGTAATTATAACAAAGGCGCAGGTATTGAGCTGTCTAGGGATAGTTTTGATGGGGATTCGATAAGTTATGGTTTAAAGGCGGTGTGGCCGGATGAATCCACAGAGAATATGGAGATTGAGATATCTCCAAGAGAATACTCTGATAAGCAGATAGACGAGATGTTTGAGGAAGGATTTGAACAGGCTTGGCGTAATATGCTTGGTAAAAATAAATCCTTTAATCAGATTACGCAGCCTGTCAATTTGATTACTTCTTTAGACGAGTTTCCGCTGAAATTTTCATGGTGGTGGGAACCGGAGGAGTTTGTCAGTGAGGAGGGCGATATTCAATATGATAAGATTGACGGTACAGCTATTCTGACAATGTATTTGCAGGCGGAATATAGAGATGAGCTTAGGCAGCAGTCGAAGACATTGTTGTTATCGAAGCCGGTATATTCAAAAAAAGAATTAAAGCTCAAACAAATAGCGGAGCAATTTTTAAAATGGGATAGCGAGGATAAAGAAAAGGAGAGCGTGCTTATTCCGGATGAATTTGAAGGAATACGTCTATATCCGTCAGATTCCAAAGATAATACCGTTTTGTTTTTATTTATTGTTATATTTGCGCCTGTATTATTTATTTTAAAAGAGTATCAGGATTTGAATTACAAGGTAGAGGAGAGACATAAGGAATTGCAGAGGGAATACCCCAATCTCGTAAACCGTTTAGTGTTATATATGGGGGCGGGTATGACTATTAAAGCGACTTTCGACAGGCTTTATGATGAGTATTGTAAGGAGGAAAAGTTAGAAAGGGATACCGGTAAAAAGGTTAAGACTTGTAATTACTTATATAATGAAATTGGCAGAATGATTCAGGAATGGAATGCCGGCGCTTCGGAAGAAACGTGTTATGAGATGCTTGGGAAACGTCTGGGATTGAACTGTTATGTTAAATTAACTGCAATTTTGATACAAAATCTATCTAAAGGTTCGGCAGGAATTTTGCCATTGCTGTTGATGGAGCGTAAACAGGCGTTAAACGACCAGAGGGACAGGGTTAGGAAATTCGGCGAGGAAACGGGAACGAAGTTATTGATTCCGATGATGATACTGCTGATAGTATCGCTCATAATTGTAATGGTTCCGGCATTTTTATCCTTTGGATAAATAGTATGCGATAAGCAGGTGGAAAGGAGGTGAGGATAATATGAATATGCCAAAAAAGATTTGGAGGTATTTAAAACAGGGTTTTCTGGAATTTTTAGATGATACAGACGGAATGGGAGTAGTAGAAATTATACTGATTATAGTAGTGCTTATTTCCCTTGTTGTTATTTTTAAAGACCAGATTACAAAGGTTGTGAATAATATTATGAAGAGTATTACAAAAAGCTCCAAGTCTATATACGGAAGTTAGGTGTATGAGAAACTTAAGGAGGCGACAGCGGATGTCAGGTAAAACAAATGTGATATGTGCAGAGTGTAATGAGAATAAGAATAAATTTTACAGGGAAGGAGGGTACATGACGTTTGGGAGAAATTTAAAAAAGAAATGCAGAGCATATAAATTGGGATATATAAAACGTGGGAGAACAAAACGACATAAAAAACTCGAAGCGCAAATTACAGTTATGTTAAGCCTTATGCTGTCCGTCCTTCTTATTTTTTTGCTGACAGTCGGAGAGGGAGTACATATACATTTGGGAAAAGGACGGGCGACAAGAAATGTGATGGCAGCGGCGGAAAACGTAATGGCTGATTATGATATTTTTTTGTGGGAAAATTACCGTATTTTGGCATTGGATGAAGCTTATGGCACAAGTAATGCCGAAGCTGTCAACCTTAAAATGCAGGAGTATTTTCTAAACCAGATAATAAAAGAAGATGGGAAAAATTTGTTTTCTTATTCTGTGGATTCTTTGAAATTAAAAGATTGCAAGTATTTAGTTGAGGATATAGATATAATTAAAAACCAGATAAGAGAGTTTATGAAATATAAAATACCGGAAGAAAAAATAGATGGTATGATAAAGAATCTTAATATGGATGTGTCGGAAGACGAGATAGAACAGGCAAAATCTAATTTGGATTATTGCGAGGAGAAAGCGGCGGAAAAACAGCAGCAAACGAATAATGCAGAAGGAGAGGGCGAAGGGATAAAGAAGGACGAGCAGTTAGAAGGAGAAAAATCGTCTGAGAAAGAAAAAGATCCGAGGAAAGAGCTAAAGAAGCTTCTTAAGTTTGGGATAGTGGAGTTAGTAACAAAAGACACAAATATTTCTAAAGAGCAATACGCATTGGCAGATGTATGCAAAGAAGCAGAAACAAAGAGTAATTTTTTAAAGGAGGAGGAAAAAGAAGAAAAAGAAGATTTTTCTTTTGAAGCTGCAAAGGATGTAAAAAATAAGCTGAGCTTAGCGGCACCTGTTAAGACTTTAACGAATGAAGCTGTTAACGAGTTTTTTGCGGAGGAATATGCTGTTAGTTATTTTGATAATTATATGACCGGACAACAGGATTTTTCATGTCAGGCAGAGTATTTGATTTCAGGTAAAGCGTCCGACTACGAAAATATGAAAAGTATTATTAACCGGATTATTTTGCAGCGTTTTCCCTTGAATTATTTGTATGCAGTAAAGACCCCTGAGCTCTTATCAGCGGCAAACAGTATGGCTCTTGCAATTGCCGGAGCTACTGTCAATCCCGCTATAGTAGAGCTGATATCCTATCTGCTGCTGGGTTGTATAAGCTATGCGGAATCAATCTTGGATGCGCAGCTTTTGTTAAGCGGCGAGTATATTGCAACAATTCCAACAAAGGCAACGTGGCAGCTTAGCTTTTCCAACATGGTAGAGAGATTGTCAAAGGGTATAATTAAAACAACGACAGACAGTGATATGAAAAGCATGGAAAATAAAGCGGGAATGAAATGCTATGAGGATTACTTAAAATGGTTTTTATTTATTTCTTTAAACAAGGATAAAAAGTATGAACGTATGTTAAATATAATGGATTACAAAGGAAAGCAGCAAAGGGACGGTTATGATTTAAAAAATATGCTTTACGGTTTTAAGCTTGACATTAAAGTCAGTATGGAGCCGCTTTTTGGCAGTTTAGTAAATGCCGGAGAAAAGGATTCATTATATGACTTTTCTTTTAAAAAGGTTATATCTTATTAGAGCGTATATTATGCAGCATGTAAGGGGGTTTTGTGGTGTTCTTTTTAAATGGTTTATTGAAGTCGTGTGTTATTCTCTTTTTTAGGTATGTACAAGATAAAAAGACACACAATATTTTTTGTTTAAAATCTAAAATTAGAATTCTCCAAGTACAAAGCGCACAAACAATAAAAGAAAAAAGAACATCACAAAGCTCCCTTTGCGGTTCTATGACAGTCGAGGCATCTTTAGTATTTCCGATATTTTTATTTGTGTTTTATGCATTTCTTATGCTGGGACAGTTGCTTATGACAGATGATGAAGTGGCAAAAGCATTGCTGCAAACTGCAAGGTATTTGGCGAAGGAGGAATATTCGATTTATGAAGATAAACGGTCGAAAGTTGAAGAAGGCGAAGCGGAAAAAAGAGTAGGTTTGGAAAGCGGAGTTAATCTTCCTTTAAAATTGCGTTTTTTGCAATATTTAGATAAGGACAGGCTGAAGCTGGTATATGGCAATATCATGGGGATAAGGCTTAAACGTCATGAAAATAGCGAAGATATGGTTGTTCTTACTGCTAATTTAGTTTGTGAGATTCAGCTGCCCTTTATTGGGAAATATCAGATTCCTTTAAAGGAGCGTGTATCGCAGCGGATTTTTTCAGGCTATGACGGTAATGGGGCGTTTGAACGGGAGGATTATGTATATGTGGCAAAGCATGGAGATGTGTATCATTTAAATCCTGATTGCAGCTATATTTCCGTAAGGGTTGTGGCAGCGGATTCTTTAGATGCATTGGGAAAGCAAAAATGCCATTTGTGCGATGATAATGCCGCAAACGGTAAGTATGTTACAATATGCGGCAATAAAGTTCATCAGGATATTAATTGCAGCTCTTTAACAAGGACAATCAGGCTGGTTTCAAAGAAGGAGTTGGATGGTTTGCCTCTATGCAGCAGATGTGCAGCCGGAAGGTAAATATATTAAATAATGTGCAGGTAAGGTAATATGAAAAACAGAGTAATTGGTAATTCAGGAATGATTACAGTAGAGGCGGCGGCTATTGTGCCACTTATATTTATTATAATTATTGGAATGATGTATTTAGGCTTCTATCTGCTTGATGGCGCTAAGATATACAGTACGATAGACCAAGTTGCGGCATATGCAGGGCAGTCGGTCGGACGCAGCGAAGATATGGGAATCGGTGAATACTCCATGAAACAGCGTAACCGGAAAGACCTATATAAGCTGACATATCAAAAGGAAGGCCAAAAAGTGGAGGAACAGTTGAAAAAAGAATTAAAGGACAGTTTATTTTTGTTGGATATAAAAAATATTCAGGCTGCAGTGGGGAAGGGATGTATAAAAATAAACGTAGGGTTAAACGGAAGCGCCGAAGTATGGAGAAGTCTTGGCCTGAATGAGGCGCAGTTGATATATGAGAATAGAACAGAGCTTGGAGATTATTCTCAGCATATACGAAAAATAGCAGCAAAGAGGGATGCCGATGAAGAAAAATAGTATTTATGAACCGATTATAGTACGTGATGGATTTCACAATTATATGTGTATCAATATGGAGTATGAGTGTCCGGAATATGAGATTCATATGATAAATGAGCATAAGGATTCTTGTGGAATGCTGCCTATGTGGCAGGGTGAAGGAATGCTGAAATATGAAGTGGAGGGATATACTTCCTTCGATAAGGTATTGTCGGAGACTGAACACCAATATGAGCTGATTAGAGATGCTTTAACACAAATTGTAGATATTTTAAATAATTTGGATAATTATTTGTTACAGGAAGACAGGGTGATTTTACAGTTTGATATGGTGTATTGGAGTAACGATAGTAAGAAGGTAAAGCTCTGTTATCTGTCCGGAGGAGAGGGTAATATTCAGGAACAATTTGAGTCCTTAATAGAAGCTGTTATGAGGAATATGAATCACAGGGATAATAAGCTGATTAAACTGGTTTATGGAATATATCATATTATAAGGGAGGATAATTATAGTTTAAAGCATATTGAAAATATTCTGAATGAGGAAGTAAAAAAAGGACAAGAATATTATAATGGGTATAAAGAAGGAAGCGCTGATAAATCAGAAAGAAGCGGGTTTATTATGGAGGAGGAAGCTTTAGATTTGCCGCAAGAAGAAAAGCAGGAGATGAAGCATAAGAAATCAGATGAAGAGATACAGGAAACTTTATATGGAAAGACAGATACTGCTGAAAAAATAATAATATTCAGGGAAGTCAGCAAGTGGAAACAGAAGATTATAGGGGTAGGCACTGTATCGGCACTGGCAGCAGTTATTTTAATTAACGGTATCATGCAGGGGATAAGCGGGGCAAACAGCTCATTTACAATGGCGGCGGGGGCTTGTTTTATATGCGGTCTGCTGGCTAATATATATAATATTATTCAGTTAAATAAACAAAAGAGAAAATTGAAATAGTACAAACTTAGCAGTTGCAAAGTCGATAAAAAGAAGATAAACTGGAATTGTCAGTAACAATTAAAAATTAAGAAAAGGAAAAGTATATGGTACAGGCAGTTCAACAGTTTTTTAAACAATCAGGTTATCAGGAGGTGGACGCTGCTACTTATGTTAAGGCATTTCCAAGCGAATTGGCAGTTGTTCAGGTAATAAATGGCAATACGATTGCTATGGTAAGCGCAGACAGAATCCTCTCCGGCCGGCAGATGCTTATAGATAATTTTATGAGCCGGCAGCAGGTTACAGTTCCTATCAGAATACTTACTGTTGTAATATTAGACGACGAGATAACAGAGTATTTTCGGGAATTAACAAAGGAAGTAGTAGGACTTTGGTTTATATCTAAAAGCGAGAGAAAATTATATGTATATGAAAATCAAAGTACGAAATATTTTGGATTATATGAACCTCTTGCAGAATATGTCTCAAATATAAATTTGGTTCAAAAGAGAAAGGAGACTGCGGCATACGTTCTTTCTAACCTTCAGATAGTTACGATTTTGCTTGTGGTTACAAATATATTAGTTTATGCATATACAGCATTCCACGGTAACGTATATGATGCAAGCTATATGTTTTATAAAGGAGCCATTACATGGGATTCAGTTTTTCAAAAGCATGAGTATTACCGATTGTTTACTTGTATGTTTTTGCATTTTGGAATCGGGCATTTGACCAGTAATATGATTTCATTAATGTGTCTTGGAACTATGTTAGAAAAAAGAATCGGACATCTTAGATATTTTATATTGTACATTTTATCAGGATTTGCGGCGGGATTGGCGTCAATAAGCGTACAGTATTGTAAATACATTTATGGTATAAGTGAATATTATGCAGTTTCAGCAGGAGCCTCGGGTGCAATTTTCGGCGTTATCGGAGGCTTAATTGCAGTGGTTATTTGTCAGTCAAAATGGCAGAAAAGGAGACCGGAATTTGCGGCTGTCTCGTTAAGAGGCGTGGTTATTATGACCTGCTGCACTTTATTTGAAGGCTTTACGATTACCGGAGTAGACAACTCTGCGCATGTGGGAGGGCTTATTTTTGGCTTAATATTTGCCTTTTTACTTGCGATTAAGTCGTAAGTATATTAAACTATATATCAGATGGGAAATGACTCACGCTTTTATAAGCGGTGAGTAACAGATTTGTATCAGCGGCGGACTTCAATCCCCTATCTGATATACGCTCTGCCAGGATGCGCAAAGATTCAGATAGTAAAGTGTCTGCTAAAGCAGACCTGAAGCTTGCATAAAGACTCGCAAGCTAGTCTTGAAAATATATTGTGGTGAATATTGTTTTTTGGGAAGGTGATTTTGATATGAAAATAACAGTAGTATATGGCGGTAGAGGATTGATTGAAGATCCGACCTTGTACGTATTAGAGAAAATGCAGATGGTAATGGAGGAGCTTCGCGTAGATGTAGAAAGGATTAATCTGTACGAGGAAAAGAACCAGATTAGCACTTTGCCGGCAAAACTGAAAAATTCAGACGGATTAATACTGGGCGTATCACTGGAGTGGTTTGGTATTGGCGGCTATATGCAGCAATTTTTAGACGCCTGCTGGCTGTATGGCGATAAAGATAAAATGCAGACAATATATATGATGCCGGTAGTTTTGGCAACTACCAGCGGAGAAAAGGATGCTATGCTTTCTTTGGTGAAGGCATGGGAGGTGCTTGGAGGAATTCCTGCAAATGGTTTATGCGCATATGTGGAGAATCCTGTTGATTTTGAGTTGAATAAGGAATATGGAAAAATTATTGAAAAGAAAGCAGAACACCTATACCGCACTATCAATCAGAGTATAAGCGTATTGCCTTCTTCTAGTGTAGTAATTCGTACAAAGGTATTAAAACCCCACAGTTTGGAACTGACGCCACAGGAAAGCGAGCAGTTGTCTAAGTTTGTTTCTAATGATACTTATGTAAAGCAGCAGAAGGAGGATATTGAAGAGCTAGCTGCTATGTTTAAGGGTATGTTAGGAGATGATAAGCCGCGTAAAATTTCCGGCAATGATATTTTTGATGAGAAGGATTCTGTACAGACAGATGCTCAGGATGCTTTGCAGGGATTAAGTATGCCAACAAGGAGAAATTCTATTTTTGGTGAAGAACCTGAGGAGGAAAAAAATGAATTTAAGGAAAGCAGAAGAATAGATTTAGCAAGAGAGATAAAAAGAGAGGTAAGGGAAGCGAGGGCAGTAATAAATGAGCTTCCGGACAGAGTAGAGGAAACACAGTCGGAGAGATTACAGGAAAGAGTAGAGGAAGTTAAACCTGAGATAGAGCCGGACAGAGTAGAAGAAATAAAGCCGGATATTAAGGAGGAAAGTATAGAAGAAGTTAAGCCTGAGATAAAGCCG
>CANQSN010000022.1 GCA_947626505.1 uncultured Lachnospiraceae bacterium | reverse complement strand
TTTTTGATTTAGAGTTATCAAAAATTATATAACAAATATTTTTTAACAAATTGTCGCAATATTATTGACAAAATACAGTTTTGTTAGTATTTGTTAATTTTGTATTGACAAACCTTGTAAGTAATGGTATTCTAATCAAGTCGGTAAAAACCGAATGCGGAAGTGTCGGAACTGGCAGACGAGCAAGACTAAGGATCTTGTGGCAGCAATGTCGTGTGGGTTCAAGTCCCATCTTCCGCAGTAAATTAGTGGTATAAATTTGAGCGGGAGCTTGGGTTTATACCATTTTTGTGTTTTTAGGTAATTAATAAAGTAATCGCTTCGCCAACATTTGAGAACCGTTGCCTTCAGAATCCGGAATTAGGTCTTGGCGACGATACGACGAAGATTATTTTAAATACAAAAGGCACTATGGATGATGTAACGCCGGAGATGAAAAAGCTGCTTGATTTTATTGATGGCAAGGAGCCGGAGGACGATTTTACCAGAGAGTTGGACGAGGCGGTACAGTCTGTCAGAAAAAATGAGAAATGGAGGTTGGATTATATGACTTTGCAGATGAATTATCAGGAAAAATATGAGCAAGGGATAGAGCAGGAAAAAATAGATTCAGCAATGAGAATGATAAAATCGAATAAATTGTCCATGGAGGATATTGCGATGTATTCCGGACTTACGTTGGAACAGGTGCTTGAATTGGAAAAGGAACTATAATATATTGACTTGACAAATAATGTATTATAAATGCACATTTTATGCATAAAAAGTGAACCGAATTTTCGGTTCACTAAAAAACTAATTTAGTTTATAAATCATAAAGTTAAGATAAGCAGCAAATATACACCACAATAAATATGGTATTTGAAGATATGCTGCCAGCGGTTCAATGTGGTAAAATTGATATATCATTATTACTATTAAAATGATTAATATAATCAGCCATATAAACGCTAATAGATATTGAGAAGAACCAAAAAATATTATACTCCAAAAAAAGTTAAAAAACAGTTGTATTGCATATGTTACAAGCGCTTTTCCTTTGTTTTTATCATCAGAAGAATAAATTATGTATGAAGATATTCCCATCAAAATATAAAGTATCGTCCAAACGATAGGAAATATGAAGGACGGCGGGCTGAAGGAAGGTTTATTAAACGTAGAATATGACATGTTACCGCTGAATAAAGAAGATAAAGAGCCGACCAATATCGGTATTAAAATAGAGATGATTAATGCACTTTTATTTTTGATTTTCATTGCTATACACCTAATTAATTCTTACAACTAATATATGATGGAAAATCCCCAATATGCACATTATTGCTTATACAAATTAACAGAGAATTATAATTTTAAACAATTTTAGCAAGAAGTCCCCCGACTCTATGCGCAGCATAGGCGTTGGGAGTGTGTCGCCGGAATAAATTGACAATATTCTGCATAAATCAAATAATGCATATTTTTTTCCAAATACTTCTTAAATTCCCATATTTTTATTTGTCTTTTGCATGCATGTAAATAACTAGCTATTGGACATGTCTGTAATTATAGGTTATAATATAGGAGTCTGCTAATATTATTATAGGGAGGTATGTATAAATGAAAATCAGACAAATGAAAACTAATTTAAAATGTTCAGTATGGATTTTGGTATGCTTTATGCTGATGTTATCAGCTATGCTTTCAGCAAAGGCAGCAGGAACCCACGAGGTTACAATTACACCAAACGATTACAGAGGCGGAGAAGCGATTCAGGAAGCGTTTGAGGCTCAGGGCGGTAAAACTCCGGCTTATGACATGCTGACGGTAAAGCTTGAACCGGGTACATATAATATTACGGAAGCGTTGGTAGTTTATGGCAACACTACAATTGACGCAACCGGTTCAACTATTAATTATGTTCGTAATATTACTATGGAAGGCAGAGACGGAAAGGCCCCGCTTATTACAAATAGCTGTGATAACAAGAAGGGATACAATGGCGCGGGTAATATAACGATAATTGGTGGCACATGGGATTTTCAGGGAAGAGAAGGTCAGGAGAATTATAAATGCAGCATGGAAGCATTTCGTTTTATGCATGGAAGTAACTTCACTTTTCAGAACTTAACTATGCAGAATCTCTATGAGAGCCATTTTATTACAATTGAGGGCGTAGAAAATGTGAATATCAGCAACTGTACATTTAAAGATGTACGCGACATTACAGCAAAAAAAGAGGCTATTCACATTGATTGTATGCACAATGATGCAATGGCGCCATCTAATCAGGCGGAAACAGTTTATGATGATACTATTTGCAATAATATTACTATAACAAACTGCACATTTGATAAAGTTCCTCGCGGACTAGGTACGCATATTGCAGTTGCAGGTCTGTATCCGTCAAATATGACATTTACAAATAATACATTTACAAATATTACGTATGAGGCTATTAAGGCATATCATTATAAGAATGTAACAATAAGCAATAATACAATTAAGAATGCAGGGTGTGGGATTAAGGCATATTTATATGCAGAACCGGCAGATTGTGATAATGACGAGGAAGGTAATTCTAATTATTTGGATGCCTTAAAGGGAACAAAAACAGAAGGTGTTCCGGCAAACCTTAATACGGTTATTAGTGATAATGTAATACAGAATGTTACTGATAAGGATAATGGCTTTGGTATTCAGGTCGCAGGTAATACAGATCGTGTTATGAATGGAATTACAATTTCTGGCAACAAGATTTCGCCTAATGGTAAGGGTAATGCGTCGAAGCTTGCCGGAATTTATACAAAGTTTGTCAATAGTATGAAAGTAATCGGCAATCAGGTTGTAAAAAGCGGTAAAACCGGTATATTGATTTCCGACAGCAGTAACGTGACAGCCAATTCAAATGATATAAAAAATGTTTTAGAAAATGGAATGATTGCGCAAAGGTGCAAAAAGATTACATTTTCGGCTAATAAAGTCGCTTCATCAAAGAAACACAGCATTTATATGGTAGACTCGCCTAATTCTAAGATTACTGCAAATGTGGTGAGCAAGGATAAGACCGGAGGTATATGCGCAGATAAAGGATGTACCAAAATGCAGATTACCGGAAATACCATTACATCTTCCGGCAAAAATGCAGTGTCAGTTCTTTCGTCTAAGAGTGTAAAGATTCAGAAAAACACTATCAAGACTGCAAAGAATTTTGGTATTTTCCTTACCGCATCAAATCAGTCAAAAATCTTAAAGAATAGTATTGATGGCACCGGCAATTCAGGCATTGTATCAGAGAAAAGCACCAGCTCAAAGGTAAACGGTAATAAAGTAAGCAACGCCGGAAAATACGGGATTCTTTTTAATGGTACGGTCAAGTCAGATGCTTCTAAGAATAAGATTGGCGCAACAAAGGATTATGCGCTTAATTATTCCAACAGCTCTAAAAACAAAAAGTGGAATCTTAAATTCCAGAATATTTCCGTAAAATCCGGAGCTAAAAAGGTAACAGGCCACACGATGGTAGGACTTAAGGTAACTGTTACTGCAAATGGTAAATCCAAGACAAGCAAAACAAAGCCAAACGGTGATTTTTCTATTGCAACAAAAAAATTGAAAAAGGGTACAAAGGTTACTATACAGGTGAGCGACAAATTAGGCAACGTAGCAACCAAAAACTTTACCGCAAAATAATGGAAGGAGAGCATATGCAGTATCGTAAAAATAAAAAGGGAGAGGATATCTCCCTTCTGGGTTATGGGTGTATGAGGTTTAGCAAGAAAGGAACCGGAATTGATATTGACAAGGCAGAGAAGGAGGTTATGGAGGCAATAAATAATGGAGTAAATTATTTTGATACTGCATATATTTATCCGGGGAGCGAGGCTGCGCTCGGCGAGATTCTCAGTCGCAATAATATAAGGGAGAAGATATCTATTGCTACAAAGCTTCCTCAATATCTTATTAAGTCGAAGAATGGCATAGACCGCTATTTTAACGAGCAGTTAAAAAGGCTGAAAACGGATTATGTTGATTATTATCTCATGCATATGCTTACTGATGCGGGTTCGTGGGAAAAGCTGTGCAGACTGGGTATTAAGGAGTGGATTGATGAGAAGAAAGCAAAGGGCGAGATTAGAAATCTGGGCTTTTCATTTCATGGAAATACAGAAACATTTTTAGAGATTTTACATGCATATGATTGGGATTTCTGTCAGATTCAGTATAACTATATGGATGAACACAGTCAGGCAGGAAGGAAAGGCTTAGAGGAGGCAGGAAGACTTGGAATTCCGGTTATTATTATGGAACCGTTAAGAGGCGGAAAACTTGTGAATATGCTGCCGCAGGAGGCTGTAGCTTTGATTAACGGATATGAGAAGAAACGTACTGCCGCAGAGTGGGCGCTTCGATGGCTGTGGGAGCAGCCGCAGGTTACATGTGTTTTGTCAGGAATGAATTCGATTGAAATGGTAAAGGAAAATATCCGCATTGCTTCTGAAGTGAAAGATAGAGAATTTAGTGAAGAGGATTTCGCCTTTATTGAAGATTTAAAAAAAGCTATAAAGTCAAAGGAAAAGGTTCCATGCACAGGATGCGGTTACTGCCAGCCTTGCCCTAAAGGAGTGGATATTCCGATGGCGTTCCACTGTTATAATGAGATTTATCAGGAAAGCCGCTCAGAGGCAAGGAGAGAGTATATGCAGAATACTGCATTTAAGCAGCAGCCCGCTAGCGCTTCATATTGTGTAGAGTGCGGCGCATGTGAAAAGCATTGCCCTCAGGGAATTAAGATAAGGCAGGAGCTTAAAAAGGCGTCAAAGGAGTTGGAGACGCCATTTTATAAGATTGCAAGACAGGTAGTACAGTGGTTTAAATTGTGGTAAGGGATGGCGCAAAACATTATTATTTACAATAATTAAAAAGGAGGTAAATAACATGGATGCAGTTAAGTTATTAGAGACAAGAAGGAGTGTTCGTAAGTATAAGAGCGATGCAGTGGCGCATGAGGTTTTGGAGGATATTGTTAAGATTGCTTCATTTGCACCGTCATGGAAGAACACGCAGACAGCAAGGTACATAGCAGTGGAGGGCGATAAGAAGGAAGATATTGCAAATACCTGTGTGCCCGACCATAATAAGGCGATTATCAACAGTGCGCCGATGCTTATTGTGGTAACTGGAATTCAAAAACGTTGCGGTTATGAGAGGGATGGCTCGTTTACTACTAAGAAGGAGGACCGCTGGCAGAATTTTGATTCCGGAATTGCAGCTCAGACATTTTGTCTGGCAGCGCATGATAAGGGACTTGGAACATGTATACTTGGTATTTTCGATGAAGATGCAATTAAGAAGATTATTACAATCCCTGAAGGACAGGAGATTATGGCGCTTATACCTATTGGGTATGCTGACGAGGAACCGCAGGCGCCAAAAAGAAAGTCAGTGGAAGAGCTGTTAAGCTACGCATAATATTATATCAGATGGTAAATAAAAAGGAGTAGAATTATGATGTGCATTAAGCATCAGTCTTCTACTCCTTTTTGTATGAGGTTATTTAGATTTCTTTGACTGCTTTGTGAACTTAAGAAGCTCTAAAACTTTACCCGGGTCCCCGTCTAATTTTAATTTTCCGGTTGTGAAAGCAAAAACAGGATCTAAACGTCCGTTTATGATGTTCATAAAATTCTTAGGGGAAATACTTATGGCGGCATTTCGGTCATAATAATCATACGGTTCAACATGAAGTTCATGGTCTTTTAATTCCACATAAAATACTCCGAAAGGTTCTTCCGTAATATTAACCTGAATTGCAATAAATCCATTATAATTTTTGATGGCATCTAAGTCAAAGCTGTCTTTTACAATTTTGATAATTTCTTCTAGTGTCATAGCAATCACTCCTTTAAATCTATACTCTAAAATTATTATATCACAAATTTTTCCATTGTCGATATGTTTTTTTAGTGTAATTATTTTTTTTTAACATTACTGGAAATTATAATTTTTCCGGATATAATAAGTATAGAGAGTAAACTGAATTTGATTGTAGAAATTCAATTATCAGTGTGATATACTAGTATGGTAAAAATTTGAAAATATATATGTCAGTGTTAGCGTTTATGCAGATATAGCCAAAGAAATCTGTGAAGTAACAAAATGAGGTAAAATATGAGCTTTATAAATTTATTACGACATATAAAAACAATAAATCACCATAAATATTTAGTTATGCAGCACTGCTTTAAAGTCGGGCTTTATCGTCAGGGGCTGCTCCATGATTTGTCTAAATATTCAATTGTAGAATTAAGAACCGGAGCAAAATACTATCAGGGAGATAAAAGCCCTAATACAGCAGAGCGGGAACAGACCGGATGCTCGGACGCATGGCTGCATCATAAGGGAAGGAATCGCCATCATCTTGAATATTGGATTGATTACAGCGTGAATAAGGACGAGGGATTTGTAGGAATGAAGATGCCTGTTAAGTATGTGGTTGAAATGTTCTGCGACAGGGTTGCAGCCTGTAAGAATTATCAAAAGGAAGAATATAAGCAGAGTAATCCGTTTATTTATTTCCAGCGTGGAAAGCATCGGTATGGGCCATTATTTCATCCTAAGAGTATGCAGCTTCTTGAGCATTTGCTTTATAAGCTGGCGGAAGATGGGGAGGAGGAAACCTTTCGATATATTAGAAATGAAATATTAAGCGGCAAAGCGGAAATAGTAAAAAAGTATTAAAATAATATTAAGCTTTTCGATAGAGACTTTATTTTATTTCAGGTTTATTGTAAAATATTGGGAAGATTTATGCTAGAAAGGAATTGCAGGTTATGGATAAGTTTACTGGCAAATTTAAAGATTTATGTATAAAGTTAAAGGATAGAATCTGGAGCTTCTCTATGGTTCGTTTATTTGTGGCTTGCTTTATAATTATATTTATAGTTGAAGCATTTGGACGTCATTCGGCATTTGAATCATTTTCATTTTTATTTCATCATCCAATCAGGTATATTATGAATGTTTTTTTGATTATGACTCCGTATACTGTCTTTTATCTTATAAGGAAACGTTCCATTGGATATATTTTGGTCAGCTTTGCATGGCTTGCCTTTGGCGTTACAAACGGCGTAGTTCTGGCGTTTCGTGTAACTCCATTTTCCACAATTGATTTTAGATTGGTGGATGCGGCATTAGGAGTTATGGGTAATTATCTTGAGATTTGGCAGATGATACTTGTTGGAATTTTGGCAGTGCTTGCCATTGTATTTGTAATTTATCTTATAATTAAAATAAAAAGATACGAGGGCGATATGCATTATGCCAGAAATACGGTATTGATTGTGTGTTACTGGCTATGCATTTATTTTGGGATGAGGGCGCTTGTCCATGCGGGCGTATTCTCGACAGTGCTTCCCAATCTGGCGTATGCTTATAAAGATTATGGAGCTTCGTACTGCTTTGTTGTTACAGGTATGAGAAACGGAATACGCAAACCAATCAATTATACTGAGCAGAGAATGGCGGGCATTAAGAAGGGAATTGATAAAGAGTTTGATAGTGAAAAGAAGGGTAAAGAGCCTAAAAAGGCTAATATTATTTTTCTCCAACTGGAGTCATTTTTTGATATTAATTATGTGAAAAATTATATATTTAATGAAAATCCGATTCCGTATTTTACTTATCTGAAAAATAATTATTCTTCGGGATTTCTAACAGTTCCGGCTTTTGGCGCAGGAACTGCTAATACTGAATTTGAAGTGATGACAGGAATGCGGCTGGGGGCGTTTTCTCCGGGAGAATATCCATATAAAACCATACTGCGAAAGAGAACCTGTGAAAGCGTTGGATATGATTTAAAAACTATAGGATACACACCTCATGCTATTCACAATAATACTGCGACGTTTTATAGCAGGAGTAAGGTATTTACCAATTTGGGATACGAAACATTTTCTTCAATAGAAACAATGGATTCAAGAACTACTACAAAAACGGGTTGGGCAAAGGATTATATATTAATAAATGAAATCGATCAGGTGCTTCGCTCCACAGATACGCCCGACTATATTTATACAATTTCTGTTCAGGGACATGGAGACTACTACAAGGAGGCGGCTAAGGTGGACGATCCGGAGGTGATGGTTTCTAATGTGTCAGAGCGTTCGCAGGAGGATGCGGTAAACTATTATGTGGAACAGATTCGGGAAATGGACGATTTTGTGCGCCAACTGTGCAAGAAATTGGAAAACTTTGAGGAGGATACAGTGCTTGTGCTTTATGGAGACCATTTGCCGGGGCTGGGCTTTGAAAATGAAGACCTTAAGAATGGAGATGTATTTCAAACTGAGTATATTATTTGGAGTAATTTTGGACTTAAGAAAAAGGATCAGGATCTTGCCGCTTATCAACTGTCAGCGGAGGTTCTTGATAGGCTTAACATTCATACGGGAACTGTAATGCGTTATCATCAGCATTACAGAGGTAAGAAAAAGTACCAAAGCAGGCTTTATGCTTTGCAGTATGATATGTTATATGGTAATCAGTATGTATATGAAGGAGAGAACCGCTTTTTACAGACAGATATGAGATTTGGCGTAAAAGATGTACAGATTACTTCTGCATTGGTTTCCTCAGAGGATAAGACTGTTTTGTATGGTTCGCATTTTACTCAATGCAGCCATGTGTTTGTAAATGGAGAGGAGGTTGACGCTAATATGATTGGCGGCAGCGCCATAAGCTTTGATGCTGGTCTTAAAGATGGAGACGAGGTAGTTGTTAAGCAGTTGACCGCTAAACGGAAAGTATTGCAGGAAAGTGAGCCATATATATATCATTTACCAGATAAGACGGAGGCGGCGGATGAATAGGAAGAAACAACACTGGAAGGGCGGCAATATGCTTTATCCCATTCCGGCAGTGATGGTGAGCTGTTCAAGACCGGATGAAACGCCCAATATTATTACTGTGGCATGGACCGGAACTATATGTACCAATCCGCCCATGGTGTATATTTCACTTAGGCCGGAAAGGTATTCATATGGCATTATTAAGGACACAGGGGAATTTGTAATTAATCTGACGACTGAAGAATTGGCAAGGGCTACTGACTTTTGCGGAGTGCGTTCGGGTAGGGATGTCAATAAATGGGAATATCTTCATTTGACGCCTGAAAAAAGCAGCGTGGTGTCTGCGCCGGGAATCAGAGAGTCGCCGGTGAATATTGAGTGTCAGGTAACAGAGATTAAGGAGCTTGGTTCTCATCATATGTTTATTGCAAATGTGGCGGCAGTGAATGTTTTAGAAGAACTGCTTGATAACAAGGGAGGTTTAAGGCTTGACAGAGCGGGACTGCTCAATTATTCCCATGGCGATTATTTTGCAAGCGGAAAGAAACTGGGAAGTTTTGGATATACTATAAGGAAGAAAAGGCGTTCGCATTAGCGGACGCCTTTTATCAGAATGGGGAGCGGATAACCGGTTGTAGCTGCTTCCCTTGAATGGCAAGCGCAATTGTTTCCGGCAGCAGCTCCATGTGAGCAACTAGAGAGTTGGGCTTTGATACATAGTCATCCTGACCATAGGGGACAAAATATATATTTTTAGCATTCATCAAAAGTCCCAGATTTTTCATACATAGTCCCAGACCATCATTGCTAGCAAGCGCCAAAATTAAAGGCCGGTTGTTTCGCAAATGGGCTTTTGCGGCCATAAGCACAGGCGTATCTGTAATGGCATTTGAAAGCTTGCTTAGAGTGTTGCCGGTACAGGGTAATATGACCATGGCATCCATTTTCAATTTAGGACCAAAGGGTTCTGCATCAGGAATTGTGGTAATTGCCGGACGTTGGCACAATTTTTCAATTTCTGCTTTATTTTGTTCGTGTTCTCCAAATCGGGAATCTAAAGAAGCGGCGTGGTATGATAGTATTGGATATAGTTCTGCTTCCTGTTCTGATAGCTGCTTTAGGACCTTGTATAATTTCTGGTAGCTGCAAAAAGAGCCTGTGATACAAATACCGATTTTCTTATGTGCAATTATATCAGCGATATTGAGGGACATAGAATTGACTCCTTTCTTTTAATCGGTTTAAGATAATATCATATAGTATTTTTGCGGATGCTTTTGGTGCAATTTTTCCCGGTATTCCGAGATATAGATAGGTATTTAATGAAAGCTTACCTGCACATTCGTAATCAATACTGCCGGGGGCGGAGGCAATATCAACAATTGTAGCTTCTTTAGATAGGCGGCTTAGTATAGGTTTTGTCAAAACCATATGGGGAACTGTACTGAAAATATAAGCATATTTATCTAAATCGGGAGCGTTTATAAGCTCATCAGTGGAAATATAATAGAATCCGTTTGTTATGGCATTGTCTTTAGTTTCCTCCCGCCTTCCGGTTACGGTGACGTGAGCCCCTAAAGCTTTACATTTAGATGCAATGACGCTTCCGCATATACCGTATCCCAGTACCAGTACATTGTTTAAATGCATATTATCTGTACTATGTTCAATTGCATAGCTGATAGCGCCCTCTGCGGTTGCGATTGCGTTCATCTTTGCAAATGACTGGTTTTTAAGATAATCATAGTAGTTAATATTTTTTTCTTCTAATTTTTTTGTTACCGTATCGGGAATCATTCCGGCAATCAAATACTGTGACGGAGACAGCAGTTTTATAAAATAATCAACCGGACAGAAAAAGTCGGGATAAGCGCAGTGAAGATTTTCCTTATTTTTAGTGAAGGGAATAGGCCCCAGAATAAGGTCGTTATCTTTTAAGGCAAAGTCAAGATTATCACATGAGTAAAATGTAATATTTTCATATTTAGACTGTTCTTTTTGTAAAAGGTTATTTATTTCTTCCATGGGTATTCCGACTATGCGAACCTGATGGCCTGCTTCAGCAAGGATTCTTGCGAGGTAGATTTGTCTTAAATCTCCGCCAACTAAGGTGATTGCCAACATAAAAACACCTCTCAAAACATGAAACTATAACATAGTTTATGTAATGTTAAGGTGTTTGTGACAATAAAATATAGAATTCGACCAAATTTTCTATATAATATGCAAAATATGACGTTTATCATCAAACTCAAGATTCACTGTATCCTCGCCAATCTTAATAACAGGATTAGTGAGATTATGGGAATTAACAGCGGTTATTATACCGCATTCTCCGGTATTGAGCATTACTGAATACCCAATATATGTATCCAGCATGGAACGGAGAAACAGAATAGTAAAATCAGTATCATACTTGTGCAGTCCGTCTTTTTCAAACAAAGAAATAATCTGAAACGGACAGCATGACTTGCGGTAGTCGCGGCTTGCAACCATTCCGGCATATACGTCGCAAATGCTTAAAATACGACAAAATTCATTGATATTTTCAGCAGTGACGCCCATAGGGTATCCAGAACCGTCGCATCTTTCATGATGCATAAGGGCTACAGCCGGAATCCTATAATCGGTAAATTGGTCGTTAAGAAGCTGATAACCTAACTTTGTGTGTTTTTTTATCAAATTAAATTCATGCGTGGTCAGCTTTTCTGTCTTATATAAAATATCAGGATCAACCAAAAGCTTTCCTATATCATGAAGGAGAGCAGCCTGTGTAAGTGCGTTTAAATCGTCGCTGTACATGTAATTTAAATCTCCCAGCATACGAGATAATATGGCGACATTAATGGAATGCTCATAAATAGGATCATTGCTGTATTTACAGGCGTTAAGAGAATCAAAAACCTGCTTCTCGCTGGAAAAGGATTCGTAAAGCTGTATGAAATGCTCTGTAACTGAATCAAGTGTAGGATGTATATGCCTGTCTTTAATATCGTCAAAAAGAATCTTTAACTCCTCGCACAAATATTCATAATCCTCATAGAAATGAGGCGGCATATCAAAATTCATAGATTCTTGTGCAGCAAGATTTGTTGACATTATACATTCCTCCTGTAATCACTTATAACACTATACAGCATTTTATCATTATTTGACTAAATTCGCAATAGTGCAAATAAAAAAACTAAGGATTGGCGCAATACAATAAATTAAACTTTTTTGACAATTTTAGTGCTAAAACTTACCATTCATAGTTTCATTCATACGGTAAACAATATTATTAAGACAAGGAATTGTCTTAATATTAAAGATGGGATGACCGACTGGGGCAGTCTCGGTCAGTTGTTTCATCAAGAGTATGGAGGTAAGAGATTATGTCAAAGTCTAATGAAGTACCACAGGCAAGAGAAGCACTTGACCGTTTCAAGATGGAGGTTGCTAACGAGATTGGTGTACCTTTAAAGCAGGGTTACAATGGTGACCTTACCAGCGCTCAGAATGGTTCTGTTGGTGGAGAGATGGTTCGTAAAATGATCAAGAGACAGGAAGAGGCTATGTCTGGTTCCGGTAAATTTTAATTAATCTCAAATGATTTGTATTCGAGGGGCGTGCTTTAGAGCACTCTCCTCATTTTTAGTGGCAAAAAAAGGTAGACAAATAAAGGGCTTCTATGATAAAATGTATAGATGTTTGATATGGGACAGTAAGTAAGGTCTCATCAGATTTTATAATCTATATGTTTTTAGGAGGATACACGCGATGAGTTTAACAGTTGAGAATTTGGAAAAGAATATGGCGAAGCTGACAATTGAGGTTTCTGCCGATAAGCTTGATGAGGCAATCAAGTCTGCTTACAATAAGCAGAAGGGTAAGATTAATGTCCCCGGATTTCGTAGAGGAAAGGCGCCTTTAGTATATTTGGAAAAGATGTATGGGGCAGAATTATTTTATCAGGATGCAGCCAATATTCTGATTCCGGATGCTTATGCAGACGAGGTTAAAGAGAGCGACTTAGAAATTGTTTCACAGCCTGAGATTGATGTGGTACAATTAGAGAAGGGCAAGCCATTTATTTTCACTGCAGTAGTTGCGTTAAAGCCGGATGTAACATTAGGCGAATATAAAGGAGTTACAGTAGACAAGATTGATACTTCGGTAACAGACGAAGATATCGAGGCTGAGATTAATAAGGATAAGGAACAGAATGCAAGAACGATTACCGTAGAAGACCGCAGTGTAGAGATGAACGACGAGGTTACATTGGATTTTGACGGATATGTTGATGGAGAGCAGTTTGAAGGCGGGTATGCAGAGGATTATGTTTTGAATATTGGCTCTCATTCATTTATTGATACATTTGAAGACCAGCTTGTTGGCGTTAATATTGGTGAAGAGAAGGAGGTAAATGTAACATTCCCTGAAGATTACCATTCTGCTGAGTTAGCTGGAAAGCCGGCTATGTTTAAGGTAAAGGTAAAAGGCATTAAGGTTAAGGAATACCCTGAGCTGGATGATGCATTTGTACAGGATATTTCTGAATTTGATACAGTTGACGAATATAAGGAGGATGTAAAGGCAAGACTTACTGCAAAAAAGGAGTCTGATGCAAAGTCCAAAAAAGAGGATGCTGTAATTGAAAAGATTATTGAAAATGCAACAATGGAGATTCCAGATGCAATGGTTGAGCAACAGATGAACCAGATGCTTCAGGAATATGCGCAGCAGCTTTCTTATCAGGGGTTGTCTTTAGAGCAGTACATGCAGTTTACAGGTATGACTCCTGAAGTTATGAAGGAGCAGATTAAACCTCAGGCAATGAAGAGAATACAGTCCAGACTTGTATTGGAGGCAGTGGTTGCAACTGAAGGATTGACATGCACAGATGATGAGTATGAAGAAGAAGTTAAAAGGATGTCAGAGAGCTATCAGATGGAGCCCGACAAGCTTAAGGAGATGATAGATGAACGCGAAAAGGAAGCCATTATGATGGATATTGCTGTGCAGAAGGCAGTGGAATTAGTGGCGGCAGAAGCAAAAGAGGCATAAGTCAAGCTATTTTTTAGAATTTTAAGCATATATATAAATGAGGTAGTGCCAAAGGAGGAAAAAACATGTATGATTTTATTAGAAGCAGTCTGGTACCTACAGTTATAGAACAGTCAAGCCATGGAGAACGGGCATACGATATATATTCTAGATTGCTGAAGGAACGTATTGTATTTTTAGGTGAAGAGGTTAATCAAGTTACAGCTAATTTGGTGGTTGCACAGCTATTATTTTTGGAATCAGAGGATCCATCAAAGGATATCAATTTGTATATTAACAGTCCGGGAGGCTCAGTTACTGCCGGATATGCAATATATGACACAATGCAGTATATAAAGTGTGATGTTTCTACAATTTGTATCGGCATGGCTGCCAGCATGGGCGCATTTTTGCTGGCGGGCGGAGCAAAGGGTAAGAGGATGGCTTTGCCAAATGCAGAGGTTATGATTCACCAGCCCTCCGGTGGTACTCAGGGACAGGCAACAGAGATTCAGATTGCAGCAGAGCATATTTTACGAACCAAAAAAAGGTTAAATACAATTTTATCTGAAAATACAGGTAAACCTTATGATGTTATTGCGGAGGATACTGAACGCGATAACTGGATGACAGCGGAAGAAGCATTGGAGTATGGCTTGATTGATAGTATTGTTGAGAAACGTCCAGACAAAAAGTAAGTATTTTAAAACATTAAGATAGAGTTTTAAGAACGGAGAGTAATGTATGGCAAATCGTGGTGATGAGAGAAAACAGCTTAGATGCTCATTTTGTAATAAATCGCAGGATCAGGTAAGAAAGTTGATTGCCGGCCCTAATGTTTATATTTGTGATGAGTGTATCAGTGTTTGTTCTGAGATTATAGATGAAGAATTTGTTGATATGCCTAACGAAGATGGAATTAATCTTATGAAACCAAAAGAGATTAATGAATTTTTGAACCAGTATGTAATTGGTCAGGATCAGGCAAAAAAGGTATTGTCTGTAGCTGTTTATAATCATTATAAAAGAATTATGACAGAAACGGACTTTGATGTGGAATTGCAGAAAAGCAATATTTTGCTATTGGGACCTACTGGCTCAGGAAAAACTTTGTTAGCACAGACCTTGGCAAAGCTTTTGAATGTGCCATTTGCTATTGCAGATGCTACTGCACTGACAGAGGCAGGTTATGTGGGAGAGGATGTAGAGAATATTCTTCTTAAGCTTATTCAGGCAGCGGATTACGATGTGGAGAGAGCCCAGTATGGTATTATCTACATTGATGAGATTGATAAGATTACAAGAAAGTCAGAGAATACTTCTATTACCAGAGACGTATCCGGAGAAGGTGTTCAGCAGGCATTGCTCAAGATATTAGAGGGAACAGTGGCTTCAGTACCCCCACAGGGTGGAAGAAAGCATCCGCATCAGGAATTTATACAGATTGATACCACTAATATTTTATTTATATGCGGCGGCGCTTTTGATGGACTGGAAAAGATTATTGAAAACCGTATTGGTCAGAAGTCTATCGGGTTTAATGCAGATATTATTGAGAAGCACAAGAATAATGTCAGTGAATTATTAAGGCAGGTATTGCCGCAGGATTTTGTTAAGTTTGGGTTAATACCTGAATTTATTGGGCGTGTACCGGTCAATGTTTCTTTGGATTTACTTGATGAGGAAGCCTTGGTCAGGATTTTGACAGAGCCAAAGAGTGCAATTGTAAAGCAATATCAAAAGCTGTTTGAGCTGGATGGGGTTAATTTGGAATTTGATCAGGATGCCTTGCAGGCAATTGCCCATAAGGCAATAGAGAGAGAAACAGGAGCCAGAGGTTTAAGGGCCATTATGGAATCAGTCGTAATGGATTTAATGTATGAGGTGCCTTCGGAGGATGATGTAACTTTATGTCGTATTACTAAGGATGTAGTAGAAAAGAAGGCGGAGCCGGAGGTTCTAAGGTCGGATATTCCCCACAAGAAAGCGCCTGTTAAAAAGCACCCTAAAAAAAGCAATGGTGGAGAAATAGCATAGTAATAAAAGGGTTTTTGTGATTATGTCATAAAAACCCTTTTCATGTTACGGTGGCAACTGAAGGAGGGACGTTTGCTATGAGTAGAGTAATGGAGTATATAACAGTTAGAGGAATGGTGCTTATGCCGGGTGGAACAGTTAGCTTGGAAACAGGAAGAACGCATTCCAAGACAGCGATTCAGCGGGCATTGCAGTCGGACAATGAAATACTGGTTGTGTGCCAAAAAAATATAGAAATAGATGCTCCCAAACAGGAAGACTTATACGAAATCGGTACTATAAGCAGAATCGTTCAGGTAGATACCAGAGAACAGGGAATTATTAGAATTGTAGTGTATGGCATATGTTCAGTAAAGATAGATGAGCTGCTGGAATCATCAAAGGAGCAAAAAGCCATGGTATCGGAATATCCTGAAACGGATGATTTGACAGATTATGAGAAAGAGGCATATAAAAGAAGTCTCTTAGAAAGAATGGCTCCATTGTTTGAAGTAAAAGATCAGGGGATGCGGCGTTTGGAGATACGTTTGAAGGGAACCTCTGATTTATCAGAAATGGTATATACTTTTGCGCAGAATATAAATATGAATTATGTTCATAAACAGGAGATATTGGAAAAAAGCGACCTTCGTGAAAGAGCAGAGCTGCTGTTGGGATTTTTAACAGACGAGCTGGCAATTTCAAAGGTACAACAGGAGTTGCTGCAAAAGTTTTATGTTTCATTGTCGGAAAATCAAAAAAAGAATTTGTACCGACAACAGATTTCTATGTTAAAAAAGGAACTTGGCGAGGAAGACGACGAAGAAGCCCAATCTGAAAAGCTGCGCGAACGCTTGGATAAGCTGGAAGCAAATGAAGAAGTGAAGGAAAAGATTGAAAAAGAGATTAAACGATATGAAAAAATATCATCTTACCAATCAGAATTTGCTGTATTAGAAGAATATATTGAAACTATGCTGGATGTTCCATGGGAGCATAAGACTAAAGAAAGTAAAAATATTAAAAAAGCAGAGAATACGCTGGAAAAGAGCCATTATGGTCTTGAAAAAGTTAAAGAGAGGGTTATTGAGTATTTGGCGGTGCATATAAATAGAGAGGGAATGGAAGCTCCCATTCTTTGCCTTGTCGGCCCTCCGGGAACAGGAAAAACAAGTATTGCGCAGTCTGTAGCAAAGGCGTTAAACCGTAATTATGAAAAAATCTGTCTTGGCGGAGTAAATGATGAAGCGGAGATTCGCGGACACCGCAAGACTTATGTAGGAGCGATGCCCGGAAGGATTGTAACAGCCATGCGCCATGCAAAGAGCAATAATCCTGTGATTTTATTGGATGAGATTGATAAAATGGGCAAGTATAATAATAGGGGCGACGTCAGTTCAGCTATGCTGGAGGTGTTGGACAGCGCGCAAAATTATCAATTTAGGGATAGGTATCTTGAAGCGCCTCTTGATTTAAGCCATGTAATGTTTATTGCGACAGCCAATTCATCGGAAGATATACCAAGACCTTTGTTAGACCGTATGGAGGTAATTCAGGTTGGAAGTTATCTGGAACGGGAAAAATACGAGATTGCCAAGAGATATCTGGTTCCGAAGCAATTGGAGAATAATGGATTATTAAAGAAGGAGTTGTCATTTTCCAAAGGCGCATTGTATAAGATGATAAGGGAGTATACAAGGGAGTCAGGAGTAAGGCAATTAGAGAGGACTATTGCAAAGGTGTGCAGAAAGGCGGTAAAGGAAAAGCTTATAGAAGAAGAAACATGGGAGCCTGTTAAAATCAATGACGGAAATCTTGAGAAGTATTTGGGGATTCCTAGATATAAGGAAAAGGATTTAAAGGGGAAATGCAAGGTGGGCTTGGTGCATGGACTGGCATGGACGCAGACAGGGGGAGATACGCTGGATATTGAAGCAATTACCTTGCCTGGAGATGGCAATATTTCTTTTACAGGTAATATGGGAGATGTTATGAAGGAATCTGCACAGTTGGCGGGGCTTTGCGTTCGCAATATTACTCTTAAGGAAGGAATGGATGCAGGATTCTTTAAAGAGCATGATATTCATTTGCATATTACTGAAGGGGCAGTGCCAAAGGATGGTCCCTCAGCAGGAATTACTATGGCGACAGCTATTTACTCGGCAGTGACGGGTAAACCGGTAGACTCAAATATGGCGATGACAGGAGAGATTTCTCTGCTTGGAGAGGTGCTGCCTGTCGGCGGATTAAGGGAAAAGATTACTGCAGCTAAAGCCAGAAGGATTAAAGTGGTTTTGGTACCCCTTGCAAATAAAAAAGATATTAATGATTTGCCGGAAGAGATTGTTGAGGGAATTACCATTAATTTTGTAGAGGAATTTAGAGATGTGCTTAAATATGCTATTGTGTCATAGATGCGCAAGCGAGTAAGCAAGTCTTGAATTAGGAAAGGCGGTTTCTATGGTTATAAAAAGTGTAAATTTGGAAACGGTTTGCGGTATAACATCAAAGCTTCCGCAAACATCAATGCCTGAGTTTGCATTTTCCGGCAAGTCAAATGTGGGAAAGTCTTCACTGATAAATGCGCTTATGAATAGAAAATCTTATGCCAGAACATCAGCGCAGCCCGGAAAAACTCAGACAATTAATTATTATAATATAAACGAGCAGCTTTATTTTGTCGATTTGCCGGGATATGGTTATGCAAAGGTTCCTGATAAGATAAAGGAAAAGTGGGGTAATATGATTGAGAATTATCTGCTTTCCAGTAAGCAGCTAAGGCTGATTTTTCTGTTGGTTGATATAAGGCATGAACCATCAAAAAATGATATAATGATGTACGACTGGATTGTACATTTTGGATTCAAACCGGTGGTGATTGCTACAAAGATGGACAAATTAAAGAAAAGTCAGGTGCAAAAGCAGGTAAAAATTATAAGGGAATGCCTTGGAATGGCTAAGGAGAGTGTTGTAGTTCCCTTTTCAGCGGTTACGAAGCAGGGACGCGATGAATTGTGGGAGCTCATGGATGCAATGATAGAATAGTAAGAATTTGCAGGTATGGGCGAATTGTGAACAAAAGGTGATTTGCTTGTCATATCTGGAATTTTCTGCTATGCTCTTATAGGGCGTAGTGATAAGTAATGAGGCTTATAATGCATTTTAAAAGTTAGTGTTAGCGAGGATACTATGAATAATAATCCAAATAAGCCGGACATTGATGACTGGCAACAACGATATGAAAATGAACAGAAAAGATTTAATGAGCAGTGGAAGAAGCTTATGCCGGAGTTTTCTGCAGATATGCCGCTTTGGAAACAGATGGTGAATTCCTTTAGGGGAACAAGGTACTATCCTCAGTTTCTAATGCAGAATGGCAGCAGGGCAATCGTATATTTTTTCTTTTTAATATTGATGGTGTGCATATTTTCCGTTATTGTTCCAACTGTTGGAACTGTTGCGGGAATGGGCGGTATTAAAACATATATACAAGAACGTATTCCGGAATTTTCTTTGAAGGATGGAGTTTTGACAAGCAGCTTTCCATTAGAATATGAAAATGCTGCCACAAAGTTCTATTTGGATACGGACACTTACAGGTACACAAAGGCTGATGTGGATGATAATATCTATATGCATATTTTGGTCAGTAAAACCAATGCTTTAGTGTATGCAAATGGCATGGTGACAGATTATAATTTTGCTGATTTTAAAGATTTGTCATTTAATAAGGATATGCTGATAGATGGAGTGCCGATTATTTATCTATGTTTAGTATTGTTTTGTGTGATAGCATATTTAATGCAGGCAATATCAACTGCCTCTACAATGCTGCTGTTGGCGGTGATTGGTATGCTTTTTAATTCCTTTAACGGTTTCGGACTTAGGTTTGGACAATTATTTACGCTGGCGGTTTATGCAACTACAATTGTTTCCATGTTGGAGGCTGTCAACGCCGGACTTAGGGTGATAAGCGCTGTGGTGGTTAGCACAGCGGGAATGGTTTGGACAGCGTTTGTGTTTTTTGGGGCGCTTGTGATATGCGGAGTATTGAAAAAGGGAGGACAGCTCAGAGCTTAATGCTGTCTTGACATTCTTTTATCAATGATGCAATATCAGATTGAGACATGGAGCTTAAGTTACTGTTATGGTAAGCACCATCATATGTTACATCTTTAGCAAACCAGCGGACAGGGGCGTATTGGTCTGCTGTTGCTTCTGTAGGGAATTCTACTTCAGCGAGCCAGAGCCCTTCAAATATACCATGGAAGCAGTCTAATTCGATTGTTAGGTTGCTTTGTTCATCTGGTATTATGTAACGTGTTTTGTGTATGATATTGCCATCCGTTTTTGAAAGAAGGTGCTCAAAGGAGTTTTTTGTGAGAGGCATTTCTTCTTCTATGCGAGTGCGAAGTCCATTGGATTTATAAGTTATTATGTAAGTTTCGTCTAATTGACGTATACGCAACACAGGTTCAGTGCATAAATAGCCCTGCTTGATTTCGTGTTTTTCATAATTTTCTAAGTTGTGGGGAATGTTTTTTATTAAAAATTTGCGTTCAATTTCCATGATAAACCTCCATATATATCATATAATTTGCATTATATCATAGGATTTTACCTAATACAATCAGAGTTCTTTTATGAAGAAAATTATATTACAGAGGAGATAGACTATGAACAAAAAGAGACAGGCATATAATCCATTTTTACCTATTGATGAATATATTCCGGATGGGGAACCGCATATTTTTGAGGGAAGGGTATACCACTACGGTTCCCATGATTGTGAAGGCGGTTACACATTCTGTATGGAGGATTATGTGACTTATTCAGCGCCTATCGACGATTTGACGAATTGGAGATATGAGAGAGTAATTTATAAATCAAGTCAGGATCCTGAATATCCAAGCAAGAGATATATGTATGCGCCGGATGTTGTGCGCGGTAATGATGGAAGATACTATCTCTATTACTGTATGTCCGGCGATTATGGCATAGGCGGTTATACCGGTACGATTCAGGTGGCAGTTTGCGACAGTCCTTGTGGAGAGTTTCAGTTTCTGGGTACTGTGCAAAATCCTGATGGGACGCCTATGAAAAAATACATATGTTTTGATCCGGCAGTGATTAACGATAATGGTGTAATCCGATTATATTATGGAACGCAATATGATTTTGAAGAGAGAGAAGATTTTGATTATAATACGGATTATATTTTGCAGGAAATGGAAATGTTCGGACGAACGAAAGAAGAAATTCTTGCTTACAGACAGGAGGCAGAAAGCTGTGTTAATGGTAAACCGGAAGACAGGGATAGCATTATGGGAGCTGTAACGCTGGCGCTTGAGGATGATATGTTGACAGTGAAGGAAGCGCCAAAGCATATCATTCCTTACAGGGTAAGAGGAACGAGCTTTGAAACGCATCCGTTTTTTGAGGGTTCTTCTATGCGCAAGGTAGGAAAGAAATATTATTTTGTGTATTCTTCGGCCCAAAATCATGAGCTATGTTATGCCACAAGTTATTATCCTGACCGAGATTTTACGTTTGGCGGAACTATTGTATCAAATGGAGATATTGGTTTTAATGGTCGCACTGTCAGGAATAATATGACCGGAACTACACATGGAAGTATTATAGAAATCAATCACCAGTGGTATATGTTCTATCATCGATTGACGCACAAATCTGATTATTCGAGACAGGCTTGTGCGGAGAAGATTACAATTGGGGAGGACGGAAGCATCAAACAGGTGGAAATCACCAGTTGCGGGTTAAATCAAGGACCTTTGCTTGCAAAAACAGGATATGAATATCCTGCTGTAATTGCATGTATTATTACCAACGGGCATATGCCGCATGGCTGTAATAGTATTTACAAGACTGAATTTCCTAATGTATCGCATAAGGATGGAGAACGATTTATTGCTGAAATTGAGCATAACACTTTGATTGGATTTAAGTATTTCGCATATGAAGACATAAAGACAATTAAGCTTACAACCAGAATAGAGAACGAGAAAAATAAGGTAGTGTGCGACGCTCCGATTCGTTTGGATGAAAGAGCCGACTCAAGCCATATGGGTGAGATATTTGAAACAGAAATGTATGCGCCGGCAAAAAATTTGATATTTCAAGTAAGCTTGGTGGAAAATGGGCCGATTGTTGGAGAAATTGAAATTGAAGCCTCTGAGGATTGGACTACCTGCGAAGGAACTGTTGATGTACCGGATGGAGTAAACGGATTGTTTCTGACCTATAAAGGGAAGCAGAAAGTACAGTTATTGGCGGTGGCTTTTTAAGACGTATGCGGTTATGCAAATTACTCAAAACTTCCGACCTTTTTATGTACTGCGGTAATCAAGGAGTTTTGGGTTGATAAAATGCAATATATGGTATATTATGATATAAGTTGAGGACAAATACCTTTTGGTTTCAGCATAATATTAAATATTCAATATATTATTTCAAATTAGTAAGAGCTTCAACAGTAGAGTTTTAGTCAATATTCATTTAGGAGGATATGTAATGGTTTATTTATTTTTAGCAGAGGGTTTTGAAACAATAGAGGCGTTGACTGTGGTAGATATGTTAAGGCGTGCAGAAATTGATATTAAGACAGTTTCCGTTATGGATTCTTTAGAGGTGGTTAGCGCCCATAGGATTCCGGTAAAGGCAGATGTTATGATAGATGATATAATAGAGCAGCCGGCAGATATGTATGTGTTGCCGGGAGGAATACCCGGAACACCAAATCTTAGAGCCAATAAAACATTAATGGATATGATTAAGAAACAGTACGAAGCGGGTGGATATGTTGCTGCTATCTGTGCAGCTCCGGGAATATTTAGCGAGCTGGGATTTTTGAAAGGAAGGTCTGCAACCTGTTATCCAAGCTTTGAGGAACAGCTTAAGAGTGAAGGCGCAGACGTAACGCAGCTTCCCGCAGTGACTGATGGCAATGTTATTACCGGAAGGGGTATGGGGACAGCTATCTCATTTTCTTCTGCAATTATTACTGCGCTCAAGGGCAGTGAGATGGCGGAAAAGATAGAAAAATCTATTGTATATAAATAGATAGTTGAGGATAGTTATATGGAGAATTTTTTTGTAAAACAGATTGTGGATATTACTAACGGACAGCTTTTGTGCGGTGATGAACATACAGAAGTATTGGATATTAAGTCGGATTCAAGAGTATTAAATAAGCAGGATTTATTTGTTCCTTTAATTGGAGAAAAGGTGGACGCACACATATATTTGGAGGATGCGCTGTTTAATTGCGGAGCAGCATTTACCATGCGGCATAAAGAGGCAACAAAGAAGATGTTAGAAAGCAAAGCGGCAGTAATTGCTGTTGAGGACACTCTGACTGCTATGCAGCGCGTAGCAGAGGAGATTAGAAACCGTTATGATTTGCCAATAATCGGTGTTACAGGAAGTGTTGGAAAGACTACTACAAGAGAGATGATTTATACAGCTTTGGCGACAGAAAAAAGTGTATTTCAGACTTATAAGAATTATAATTCTCAGGTGGGAGTACCTCTTACTATGGCAAAGCTTGATAAGACATATGAGCTTGCTGTTTTGGAGATGGGCATAAGCGAGTTTGGGGAGATGCCTAGGCTTGCCGCCATGATTCGCCCTAATACAGCAGTGGTTACTTGTATTGGCGCCGCGCATATTGAAAATTTTAAGACAAAGGAAAACACATGCAGGGAAAAGTTACGTATCGCCGATTATATGACTGAAGACGACATTATTTATCTGAATGGGGATGATGCTGTTTTAAGAGCATATGAAAATGAGCTTAATCATAAGCTTGTCTGGTATGGTATGTCAGATTTTTGTGATTATCGGGCAGAAAATATACACATAGAAAAGAATATGCAGGCTTTTGATATGATTACTCCGAATGGCAGATATAATGTTAAAATGATTGCTTTAGGGGAACACAATGTTCGTAATGCATTAGTTGCTGTTGCTGTTGCCGGACAGTATGGAATCAAAGAGGAGGAAGCTTTAAAGGCGTTGCAGTCATTTAAAGGGCAGAGGCAGCAGGTTATAAATACGAAGTATTTTACAATAATTGACAGTACATATAATGCAAGCCCTGATTCTATGCAGGCCAATCTTAAGGCTCTTAGGGATATGTCCTGCGAAGGACGCAGAATTGCGGTATTGGCGGATATGCTGGAGCTTGGTGAGAATGGTAAGGAGTATCACAGTCAGGTAGGCAAATATGTTAAGGAGTGCAATATTGATTATCTTATTGGATATGGCCCGCTTTCAAAGGAGATTATTGATACAGCAGAAATAGAGTCGTTTCATGCAAAATCGTTGGATGAGGTTGTTAAGCATTTGCAAATGATGGCTAAACCTAATGATATAGTTCTTTTTATGGGTTCTAACGGTATGAAATTAAAGGATGCAATGAAAGAATTTTTATAATTTCACAACATATAATACACAAAATTTTCACACAATTGTTAAAAAAATGTAAAAATTCCTGTTTTTTCTTTGACTTTTTATTAAAGAGGTTTTATAATAGTTTTGTTTTAGCATAATTACAGTTATTATCAAGGAGGAGATTAGGAATGAATAAGACTGAATTAGTTGAAGCTATGGCTTCTAAGAGCGGATTGACAAAGAAGGGTGCAGAGAAAGCTTTAAAGGCGCTTACTGATACTGTTTCAGAGCAACTTGCAAAGGGAGATAAAATTGCTTTAGTTGGTTTTGGTACTTTTGAAGTAGTTGAGAAGGCTGCAAGAGAGGGACGCAACCCAAGTACCGGCGCAAAGATTAAGATTGCTGCCTGCAAGGCGCCTAAGTTTAAGGCTGGTAAGGCTTTGAAGGATTCTGTCAACAAGTAAAAGCATAGCTGATATAAAAAGGGAGTAGCCGGCATATGTACTTTAAGTACATACTGTTTACGATGACGACATACCCGATAGAGCGTAAATGGCGCAGATATCCGTATCGTGATTAAATGGCAAGACTTTTATTGTGAGTAATTACGCACAATGAGAGTCTTGCTTTTATTGTGCAATGAAATTTTCAATACATATAAGTATTTTTCATGTAATAGTGAAACAATACATGGATATATGAAGAGTATACAAGTATTAGTATGCAGAAGGCTAAAGCTTGTATATCATATGGGAAATGCAAAACAATTATTGTTGGAGGTCAGGAATATGGATATGTTATGGAGTTTATTTTTAGTAGTTGTAGGTTTTGTATTGCTGGTAAAGGGTGCAGATTTTTTTGTTGACGGAGCGGCAGCAGTGGCGGCAAAGATGGGAATTCCCCAGATTGTAGTAGGACTTACGATTGTTGCATTTGGCACCAGTGCGCCGGAGGCCGCTATTAGTATTGGCTCTGCGTTAAAGGGAAGCAATGGTATTTCGATTGGAAATGTGCTGGGCAGCAATATTTTAAATCTTTTGTTTATACTTGGAATTACTGCTGTAATATGCACTCTTAACGTTAAGAAGACAGCAGTAATGATTGATATTCCATTTATGATTTTTGCAAGCGTTTTGCTGTTGGTTCTTGGAATTTTTGTAGTTGATATGCATGTAATGGTGGGAATTATTTTCTGGCTTCTATTAATTTCATTTATTGTATATCTTATAATTTATTCTTTGAAATCGAATCAGAAAGAGGAAAATGAGGTGAAGGACCTCACTGCATTAAAGATTTTACTTTATATTATCGGAGGTTTAGCTGCAATTGTTTTTGGCAGTGATATCACAGTGGATGGAGCTACTAAAATAGCGGAGATATTGGGCGTAAGCGACCGTATTATAGGACTTACTGTCGTTGCATTTGGAACTTCCCTTCCGGAGCTGGTAACTTCTGTTACTGCAGCCAGAAAGGGAAGTGCAGATATTGCTGTCGGCAATATTGTGGGAAGCAATATATTCAATATATTATTTGTTTTGGGTACTACCTGTCTGATTCAGAATGTTACATTTGATTCTGCGTTTATGGTAGATGGAGTTGTTGCATGTGCGGCTGCTTTACTGTTGTTTTTATGCGTGGTGAGAAAAAAACAGTTGAATCGTACAGGGGGAATTATTATGCTTGCCGGTTATGCGGCTTATTTTACTTATCTGTTGTTGGCATAGACAAGGGTATCATACCCTAATGCCCTGAGTTTTCTGGCTGCATTTGCTGCCTCGTCTAATGTTGCATAATTGCCCAGACGAACTGCAAAATAGGGATCGTCTGCAATAATGGTCCCTGTGTAGCCATCATTTACAGCGCGGTTTAACTGCGCCTGTGCATTGCCATAATTTTTGAATAAACCAACCTGAACCTGATAGGCGGGTGCAGTTTCCGGTAATGTATCTGACTGAAGTGTTTCGCTGATTCCGTTGGCAATTGCCATAGCAATTTCATCAATGTTATTTTCAAATAACTGATTATCCTTTTCATTATTGATAAAGCCTGCTTCTACTAATATAGCGGGCATATTTGTACGCTTCAGGACTGTGAGGTTAGGCCTTATGCTTATGCCAAGGTTGTCAAATCCTATTTTAGAAAGTTCTTCATTTACATTGTCTGCAATTTGTCTTTTTATACCGCTGTCATCATAAATTAAAGTCTGGACTCCGGAATACTGTCCCGGAGTGGGACTGGAATTTCGATGTATGGATACAAAAAGGTCTGAGCCGGAAGCATTTCCAATACGTGCCTTTTCCGAGGGGGATTGATATACATCACTGTCCCTTGTGTAGTATACATCATATCCCATATCTGCCAGATCTCTTCCCACCAGCATTGCCAGCTCAAGGTTATCTTCTTTTTCCAAACGACCATTATAGGAGGCTCCATTGTCGAAGCCGCCATGTCCTGCGTCAACTATAATTCGGGTTGCCATAGAAAAAACTCTTTTCTTTTTTATTATTCTATTCAGATTATGAGCGCTGTTTCTTTTTTTCTTGTGAGATATTAAAAAGTGTGATAAAATTAGCGAAGTGATTGTTTGCAGAAACATATATAAGGAGGAACTAGGCATGATTAAATTGTATGATAATGGAGTTTACCTTGTGGACGGCTATCAGCTTGTGGAGGATGGACCGGAGGCGTCTGCCGAGATTATTAGTATGGTAGGAGAAAACCGTATGCTTTCAAAAGAGGAGGCCAGGAAGAATACCATAGCATACAACATATTAAAAGAACATAATATCTCTGATTCCATGGAGGATTTAAAGATAAAATTTGATAAGCTGACTTCCCATGATATTACATTTGTGGGAATTATACAGACTGCAAGGGCGTCGGGACTTGAAAAGTTTCCGATTCCTTATGTGCTTACTAATTGCCATAATAGCTTATGTGCGGTAGGCGGTACAATTAATGAGGATGACCATATGTTTGGATTGTCCTGCGCACAGAAGTATGGAGGGATATATGTTCCACCTCATCAGGCGGTTATTCACCAGTATGCAAGAGAGCAGTTGGCAGAGGGCGGTAAGATGATTTTGGGTTCTGACAGCCATACTCGTTATGGAGCTCTTGGAACTATGGCTATTGGTGAAGGCGGCGGCGAGCTGGTTAAGCAGCTTTTGGAACAGACATATGACATCCCAATGCCGGAGATTGTGGGAGTTTATCTTGAAGGTATGCCGGAAAAGGGTGTGGGACCTCAGGATGTGGCTCTTGCTATTATAGGGAAGGTATTTGATAACGGTTATGTAAAGAATAAGGTTATGGAGTTTGTCGGACCGGGAATTGCCAACTTAAGTACTGATTTTAGAATTGGTATTGATGTTATGACTACAGAGACTACATGCCTGTCTTCTATATGGAGAACTGACGAGGAGGTCCGCCATTACTATTCTGTTCATGACCGTATGGAGTGCTATGATCATTTGGAACCGGGAGATGTAACATACTATGATGGAATGATTTATGTAGATATGTCAAAGATAAAGCCTATGATTGCTATGCCATTTCACCCAAGTAATGTTTATACAATAGAGGAGGTAAAGGCTAATCTTGATGATGTTCTTGATGATGTAGAAAAGCGCGCTAAGGTAAGCCTTGACGGAAAAATTGATTTTACTCTCAAGAATAAGGTGATAGACGGTAAGCTTTATGTAGATCAGGGTGTTGGCGGTGCCCAGGTCGATGCCGATATCTTTTGCCGAAAAAAAGTTGAACATGTATCTTACCTCCAATATCTTTCCTGTCTGATCACGTCTGATCGAGC
>CANQSN010000021.1 GCA_947626505.1 uncultured Lachnospiraceae bacterium | reverse complement strand
GATGCATCAGGTGATGGAAAAGAGAATATATCAAATAACAAACCTGACGCATCCGGAGATGCAGGTGAAACCGCAAATCCTGTAAATCCGACTACTGAAGAACCGGCAAGGACAACAGAAATTATTACTACTGAGGTGCTGGCTGAGCCGGGGGAAGTAACATTGTACTATACCAGCAGTGATGAAGAAGTGGTAAAGGTAGACTCAAGCGGGCAGTTTACGACTCTTAAACCGGGAACTGCCGAGGTTAATGTATGGGCATATGATTTGTATGGGTACGAGATTTTCAGGGCTTCTATTAATTTTACTGTAAGTGTAAATATGACTAATGTAACTCTCGGAAAATCTAAGCTGACTGGTTATATGGTGAAACAGTATGTGGGAACAAAGCTTTACAGTAGTCCTACATTTACTATACCGGTCAAAAGCGATTACATATTGAGCGAGGATGTTGTAGACGTTAAATGCAAATCATCCAACAAGAAAATTAAGCCATATGTTGAATTACAGGACAATAAATTAACCATTACAATGAGTTCTTCTAAAAATGCTAAAGGGAAATTGACCGTTACTATAGCGGGTAAGGAATTTTATATAAACGTCACCTTAAAAAAAGTGGATATATCAGACAACGGTTATATATTGCAGAAGGGCAAAACAAAAAGATTAACTTTGACAAATTCTCCTTCTAACGTGGTGTGGAAGTCGTCTAATAAAAAGGTGGCTGTCGTCTCCAAAAAGGGAGTTGTAAAGGGCAAGGGCTATGGAAATTGTGTAATTTCAGCCACTATTGACGGTCAGAAGATTGGTTGTGCAGTATCGGTTACTACTAAAAAGATGAAGGTAATTGTTAATTATGCAAATTATATAGGAAATAACTGGAAATACAGCCAGCCTTTAAGAGCCAGATCCGGATACTATGATTGCAGCTCGCTTGTATGGAAAGCATACATGAAGGGCGCCAATTATTACTTTGGAACTCGCTATTATCCCGGCAATACCGCAACAGAATCGGTATATTGCAGAAATCATGGGAAAATGATAAAGGGCGGTTTTAAATATAAGATGATTAGTAAGATGAAGCTTCGTCCCGGAGACATAGTTTTCAAATCTACCAACCCTAAGAATCCATATGGAACAACTTATCATGTTGAGATGTTTACAGGATATATCTGTACTGGATTTAATGAAGATGGGAAACCAATGATTATTGATGACTGGGGAGCAAGAGAACCCGGATATGGCGGCGGCATTGAGAAGGGTTCACTGTTGGCACGCCCGCTTCCTAACTAATAAGAAATACGCTTCACAGCTATAATGAATGCAATACATTGCATGAAGGTTAAGCTGTGAAGCGTGTTTTAAACTTTGAATTTTTCAACCTGCTGTTTATGACCGACAGCAATCTCGTTCTGATGGTCTGAGGTAATTGCCACCTGTTCAAGATACATGGCTATATTGCTTAGCTCTGCCTGAACCTGTTCTAAATCGGCTCTTGTATCTGTGGTCTGATCCATTAATTGTCGAATGACTGTTACCGTACTGTCGTTAAGTTCACGATTCTCTAATATATCTGACAGGTTTAGATAAAGATCTTCTGTCATAACACCGGCGTCATAGATTTTTACATTAATTTCTTCAATGCGCTGATTTGACTTTCTAACTGCTTGGGAGACTTCTGCGCCGGCATTGCTGATGTCTCCGGATTCACTGATAATCTTCTCAAGCAGCTCTCTCATTTTAAACTGTGAGTTATTGAGCGCTTCCATAGTTTCGCCAAATTCATCATTTTCTACTCCGAAAATATCATCAGACATATTGTATTCAGAAAAGCGCTCTGCCAAACGTTGTATGGAAAGAAGCTTGCCTGTAAAATACCCGCTCATGCGGAGAGTAATGATAATGGCAGTAATTACTGCAATAAATATTGTAGTGGAAATAATCCATATGATATTATTAAAAATATGCTGATTGCTGTCATTCTTTTTCTTTGCCTGAATAGTTGCCATTTCCACTACAGCTTCTAAAAGCTCATATGTACATGCCTTTGCGGGAGTTAATTCCTGCTGGTACTGCAAAAGCGCCGCATCGCTTTGTTTGTTATTTATACGTTCCTGAATGCTGCTGATTTGCTTGTTAAAGGTCAGAATGCTTAATTTGCACTGTTTGTAACGACGTTTTTCAAGATTAGTTAAGTTGAGAGCCTCATATTGCTGCATTAATTTCTCATTATTTTGCTTGAGCTCGGTTATATCTTCTTCGTAAGAATTATGGTTTGTTGCGTCTAAGCCGCTCATCATGCTTACAATACATTGATCGATTTCTTTGACGTTCTGGCTTATGGATTTAAGGTAATCTACAGACTTCAGATTGTATACATATATTTCTTTACCATTGTTGTATACAGACCGTATGTTATAAATTCCGACAGCTCCCACAATGACTATCAAAATAATAAGGGAAAGATAGCTATATAGGAGTTTCGTTTTAATTGACATTCCTTTCTTTTTATTAATCATAGCGACCTTCCTTTCTATTGTTCACTTTTTCCAAGCGGATATAATAGCCATTGAGTATCTTCATCCTCAAGATTATTGGAGTCTACATAAGTGGCTCCGGTGTCTATTTTTGCCTCGATTTTTTTGTCGTCCAAAACTTTATTAATATTTCTCACGCCTAGATATCCCATATTATATGGATTTTGAACCATCATACCGTCAATAATCCCTCTTGATAGATAATCAATCTCTTCAGCAGAGGAGTCAAAGCCTATTATAACTAAATCGTCCTGTTTGTTAAATTCCTCCACTGCTTTTGCGACGCCGACAGCGCTGCCTTCGTTTGCGGCATATATGCAAGCCAAATCGGGATACTTTGATATGTATTCCTTGGCAATGGCATAAGCCTTGTTTGAATCGCCATCGCAATACTGTAAATCAACTATATCCATAGTATTATTCTCATTGTTAGCATTGATTTCATTTATAAAACCATTGTTGCGGGCAATTGCGGTCTGAGCCCCTTCAACGTATGAAACGACAGCAATCTGTCCCTTTCCGTTCATTAAAGAAATGGCGTTTCTGGCAGCAATAGCGCCGGCGGATTCGTTGTCTGTTCCAATGGTTGCTTTCCTTAAAGTAGAAGTTACGTCAGAATCAAGTGTAATTACAGGAATATTTTCTTTATATGCTTTTTCAATGGATGGATTTAATTTATCTGTGTCCAGCGGCGCCAGTACAATGGCGTCGGCATGTTCACTTATTGCCTTTTCCATCATTTCAATCTGTGCGTCAATCTGAGATTCATCTTCGGGAGCTTCAAAGGTAATGCGTATACCAAGTTCTTCTCCGGCATCCATAGCGCCCTGCTCAACTGTCCGCCAAAATTCATGCTGCGAGCCTTTGCAGATTACAGCAATATAACGTCCGGTCATAGGAGTTTTGTCATCTTCGGCGGAACATCCAAGGAGTGTTATTGAAAGTATTATAAATAATAGTATTAAACATAGATTATTTTGCCTTGTTTTCATTAGGTTTTTGCTCCTTCTCTAAAAGTTCTATTAATTGTTCTGCAGGTATGGGTTTGGAAAAGTAGTATCCCTGCAGGTAATCGGTTCCCATTCCAATTAATGTATCCATCATTTCCGCATCTTCTATTCCTTCTGCTACAACCTTGAGATTTATGCACTTAAACATGGCGATGGTATTTTCCAGTACCTTGCGTGATGATACTTTTTTCATAGCTGCCCAGACAATATACTTGTCAATCTTAACAATGGAGAAAGGCAGGTTTACCAGATAGTTGATATTAGAATATCCGGAACCGTAATCGTCCAGTGAAAATGTTATATCGCTTAATGACATTCTCGCCATGTTGCGGATTAGCTGCTCCTCTGAATAGGCGGCAGCGCTTTCTGTAATTTCCAAATTAATCATTGATGGCGGTATATGGTTTCGGGAAATCACTTCTTGAATCTCTTGGTGTATTTGCTCCTGCATACATTGAACTACGGAGAGATTGACTTCTACAAATTCAATACCATATTTTTGAATACGGTACCGGCTGATGAAACGACATACCTCCTCTAATACAATCAGTCCAATCTGCAGTATGGTACCGTTTTTTTCTGCTATTGTAATAAATTCCTCAGGAGAAACATATCCGTAGCCGGGTATATTAAGTCTTGCCAAGGCTTCCATAGAGTGGAAGCATCCGCTTGCTGTATCGTAAATAGGCTGGTAGTGCACTTCAAAATGTCCGGCTTCAATAGCTTCTATTATTGCCTGTTCAATAGCCATACGCCGCTGCATGTCAAGGTACGCCTTTTCGTCAAGTTCAAAAAATTGTCCTTTGCCGATTTCTTTTACCTTTGAAATTGCATAATCGATGCCTCTAATCAGATTACCCTCCTCGTGGTTTGACATATGTACTAAACTGATGCAGCCGCTTAGTCCTACGTCTGCATTATATAAAATGTAATCCTTTGATAAAATACGATGAATCTTATCAAGCTCCTTAGAGCAGTCTGATGATTCGGGTACAGTTACAAGGAAAATATCTCCTCCAAAACGGAATATCTGGTTTTCCTCATATTCCTTTTTAAGATTATCAACCAACATTTTTAAAATCTTATTTCCACCCTCCATGCCATAAATCTCATTAACAATCTTAAAATTATCAAGAGCAATGGCAAAAATATGTTCAAGGTTGTTATTATTCCATTCATGCTTTAGATGACGCGTAAAGGCTTCGCGGTTTAATGCCTCTGTTGTAGCGTCCAGATAAATTGTTATATTCTCACTTGTAAGGTACATTATAAATATTGACATGGTAGTACCCAATCCGGACAGCATGTAATTTGGTATAAAAAACTGCACAATTGTCGGTGTGGCGGCTACAGCAATAATGGTGAAAATCAGCATGCACTGCTTCCAGCCTATTATGTTATGTACACAAATAGTATAAATGAATACGCCAATGGTATAGCATGCCATATTTACATAGAGTAAATCATGGAGTAAACCATGGTGATATCCGGAGCTATCAAAATAGAAAATGCAGCCATTCCAGAGATTTATAATCATAAGTACCTGAATACACGCTGCCGGAATACATGCAAGCTTAATCAGCTTCCTGCTGGTATGCTGTATCTGCTGCACCTTAGAATGCGTATACAGTACAAAAATAACCGGAATAATTCCCTGAGTTGACAGGAAAACCGTATTGATAATATAGTTAATCCAAATGGGACATTGTTGATAATACTCAATTGTATAGCATGAAATAATATCCAAACATGTGTTGGAAAATATAACAAATATATATATATAATATGCTTTGGATTGTAAGTTCTCAAACTGCTTTTTCTTTGAAGAAATGAAAAAAAGAAGAAGCAGGAAAAGGACAGAGCAAATCTCATATTGTACATTGTATTGCATTGTATCATTTCTCCTTGTTTATAAAGCATATATCAGTATTTATGCAAATTAACCAATATATCTGTATTATATAGTAAATATGTAATAAAAGCAATCTGTATAAATTATAAATTATATAAAAAACCCGAAGGAAAAATCCTTCGGGAAATATTAGGAATATATTTATTAAAATCTGAAAAGCTTAGTCAATCATGCCTTTTTCCTTCATGGCGCGAACCTTTGTTGATAAACCAAATAGTGTAATAAAGCCTTCTGCATCATGGTGGTCATATAAATCGCCAGTGGTAAAGGAAGCAAGGTCTTCACTGTAAAGGGAATAAGGCGAGGTGGTGCCGGCTTTTATTATGTTTCCTTTATAAAGTTTAAATTTAACTTCGCCGGTTACTTTTTCCTGAGTTTTTTCTACAAATGCCTGCAGCGCTTCCCTAAGCGGGGTAAACCATTTTCCTTCATATACAACCTGTGCAAATTTGTTGGCAATATTAATTTTCATTTCTGTTGTCTCGCGGTCAAGAATCAACTCCTCCAGTTGCTGGTGAGCTTCCATTAATATAGTACCACCGGGAGTTTCGTACACGCCGCGGCTCTTCATGCCAACCACGCGGTTCTCGACAATATCAATAATACCTATTCCATGCTTGCCTCCAAGGCTGTTCAGTCTACGGATAATATCTGATACCTTCATTTTCTCTCCATTAATTGCAGTCGGAACACCCTTTTCAAATGTCATTGAAACGTATTCTCCTTCATCAGGAGCCTTTTCAGGCGTTACTCCAAGTACCAGTAAATGCTCGAAGTTTGGCTCGTTGCCGGGTTCCTCAAGCTCAAGTCCCTCATGACTGATATGCCATAAATTCCGGTCGCGGCTGTAGCTGCTGTCTGCAGAAAACGGAAGGTCAATACCATGCTTTTTACAGTATTCAATCTCCTCCTCGCGGGACTGCATTGTCCATTTATCGTCTCTCCATGCAGCAATAATTTTAAGGTCAGGTGCAAATGCCTTTATTCCCAATTCAAAGCGAATCTGGTCGTTACCCTTACCGGTTGCTCCATGGCAAATGGCGGTAGCGCCTTCCTTTCTTGCAATCTCTACAAGTCTTTTGGCAATTGCAGGGCGCGCCATAGAGGTACCAAGAAGATACTTATTCTCATATATGGCATTTGCCTGAACGCAGGGAACAATATAATCATCACAAAATTCATCAGTAATGTCTTCTATGTACAGCTTAGAAGCTCCGGACAGCTTTGCACGTTCCTCCAAACCATCCAACTCACTTTCCTGTCCGCAGTCTACACAGCAGCATATTACTTCGTAATCATAGCTTTCCTTTAGCCAAGGAATCAATGCTGTGGTATCAAGACCGCCGGAATAAGCCAATACAACCTTTTCTTTACTCATGTTTTATCCCTCCTAATATAATTGTGTAATTCGATATTTCAATAATAAAACATACAATGTTTTTATGCAACCCCTTTTTAACAAAAATCAAAAATAAAAACGAATAATTATTCACTTAATCTGAATAAATATTCAAAAATGAATAAGTGAGAAAATAGAGGTAAATATTTAATAAATAGGTGATTGGGGATTGCATATTATATAAAATGGTTGTATAATTATGAGAAGTTTCAACTTTAATATCAATTAATATAAGAGTAGGAGGATTCTTATGATAAAGGCAGGTATTATTGGCGCCACAGGATATGCAGGCGAGGAGCTTGTAAGAATATTATTACAGCACAGAGAAGCAGAGATTATATGGTATGGCTCAAGAAGCTATATAGAACAGAAATATGCAGATGTATACCGTAACTTTTTTCAGGTAGTAGAGGAAAGCTGCTTAGATGACAATATGGATGAGCTGTGCAAGCAGGTTGACGTGATATTTACCGCCACGCCGCAGGGATATCTTGCAGGAATGATAAATGAACAGATACTTAGCAACGCAAAGGTAATTGATTTAAGCGCGGACTTTCGTATAAAAGATGTAAAAGTGTATGAGGAATGGTATAAGATTAACCATAAATCGCCACAGTATATTTATGAGGCTGTTTATGGTTTATGTGAAATCAATCGTGAGCAGATTAGGGGGGCAAGGCTTATTGCCAATCCGGGCTGTTATACTACATGCAGCATTTTGACATTATATCCTCTGGTTAAGGAGGGGATTATTGATGAAAACTCTATTATTGTAGATGCTAAGTCAGGTACAACGGGAGCAGGCAGGGGAGCAAAGGTTAATAATCTGTTTTGCGAGGTAAATGAAAACATAAAGGCATATGGCGTTTTAACCCACAGACATACGCCAGAGATTGAGGAGCAGCTTTCTTATGCCTGCAGCGGAAATATTAAGATGATTTTTACCCCGCATCTGGTGCCTATGAACAGGGGTATTTTAGTGACTGCATATGCTGACCTGAAAAAAGAGGCGTCATATGAGGAGGTGCGGGCGGCTTATGATAAATATTATGAAAAGGAAAAGTTTGTTCGTGTGCTTGAAAAGGATGTATATCCGGAAACCCGTTACGTTCAGGGAAGCAATTATGTTGATGTTAATTTTAAATTGGATATGAGGACTCACAGGGTGGTTGCTATGGGAGCTTTGGACAATGTGGTAAAAGGGGCGGCAGGTCAGGCAGTCCAGAATATGAATCTGATATTTGGATTACCGGAGGACGAAGGATTAACTCAGTTACCTATGTGTTTTTAAAAGATTTATGATTCAAAGTCTTATATAATAATATACAGGAGGAAAATATAATGCAGGAAATTAATGATAATATGCAGGAGGAAATGAAAAAGGCGGCGGTGCTTACAGAGGCGCTTCCTTTTATAAGAGAATTTAACGGTAAGAAGGTTGTTGTAAAATATGGTGGAAGCGCAATGGTAGACGAGGAGCTTAAGGTAAGTGTAATTCGGGACGTGGCGCTTTTAAAGCTGATAGGCTTAAAACCTATTATAGTTCATGGCGGCGGAAAGGAAATAAGCAAATGGGTACGCTTAAAGGGAAAGGAGCCGGAATTTATCAATGGACTGCGAGTGACTGACGAAGAAACCATGGAGGTTGCAGAGATGGTTCTTAATAAGGTAAATAAGGACTTAGTTTCAATGATGGAAGGACATGGTGTGAAGGCTGTTGGAATTTGCGGTAAGGATGGCAGTATGATGAAGACAAAGAAAAAGATGTCTGCCGGACAGGATATTGGTTTTGTGGGAGAGGTTACGGAAGTGGACAGTAATTTGTTGGATGTTCTGCTGGACAACGATTATGTTCCTGTAATTGCACCAATTGGAATTGGCGACAATCATCAAAGCTATAATATAAATGCAGATGATGCGGCGTGTGCAATTGCAACAGCAATAAAAGCGGAAAAATTAGTGTTTTTAACAGATATAGAGGGTGTATTTATAGATCCTACGGATAAAAAGACATTAATTTCTGAAATGGATTTGCCTCAGGCAAAGTCATATATTGAAAATGGTGTAGTGGGAGGCGGAATGCTGCCAAAGCTTAATAACTGTATTGAGGCAATTGAAAACGGTGTGGCAAGAGTGCATATTTTGGATGGCAGGCTGCAGCATTGTCTGCTGCTGGAGTTATTTACCACAAAGGGAATTGGAACAGCGATTTTAAAGGAACCAATTTTCAAGTAAGATTCTTAAAATTAAAAAAATAGCAATTCCGGTATTGTATTTATCCAAGCTTTTATATAAAATAGTATATAGTTGTGGGACTGTCTTTTCCTTGGATATGGAGGATATGATGACAGAACAAAATAACAAAAAGATACGTACATGCCAAAGCTTGAAGAAGTGTGCGCTTGTTCTGCTTACAGTTTCTTTTATTTATATGGCATGTGGATGCGGTTTTAGTGCAACCGGTGAGGATATACAAAGTAAGTCTTCAAAGGAGCAGCTTATAATTGAGCCCTCTGAAGAAGAAATTGAGGAAGCTTCTGAAAAAGAGAATTTATCCGGCGATGGTCAGATAAGCAGCGAGCAGGGCTCAGAAACGCTATGTGTATATGTGTGCGGCGCTGTGAAGGCTTCAGGGGTTTATGAGATTCCGGCAGGCTCGCGTATTGTGGATGCTATTGAGGCGGCAGGCGGAGCTACAAAGAAGGCAGCTAAGGAGCGGCTTAACCTAGCAGAGCATGTTCAGGATGGGCAACGCCTGTATGTACCAAGCATTGGAGAAGCTTTGATGCAGCCGGAAGAAAAGGATAGCGGCTCTGAAAGTGTTAAAGACAGCAATTCTTTAGTTAATTTGAATTATGCTGATAAGGAAGAATTAATGACGCTGCCGGGAATCGGAGAGTCAAAGGCTCAGGATATTATCAATTACCGTAATGAAAAAGGGAGCTTTCAGTCTATTGATGAGCTGAAAAATATTAATGGAATAAAGGATGGCGTGTTTAATAAGATAAAGAATCAGATTACAGTGGGGTAATGTAATGGCGAAAAGAGTTTTAGTAGTTGATGATGAGAAATCAATTGTAAAGGGATTAAAGTTCAGCCTGATGCAGGATGGTATGGAAGTTGAGTGCGCATATGACGGTGAGGAAGCATTGAACATGGCAAAGGCAAATCAGTATGACATTATATTATTAGACGTCATGCTGCCTAAGTTTAATGGCTTTGAAGTATGTCAGCAGGTAAGAGATTTTTCAGATGTTCCAATTATAATGCTAACTGCTAAGGGCGATGATATGGATAAGATACTTGGGTTGGAGTATGGGGCAGACGATTACATTACAAAGCCTTTTAACATATTGGAGGTGAAGGCTAGAATTAAAGCTATTCTTAGGAGAAACAGCAAAAAGGAAGAAAAGGCCGAGCGTCCTTCTACAATTGAATCCGGAGATATGAAGATTGATATTGAGAGTAGAAGGGTATTTATTTTGGGAAAAGAAGTAAAATTAACAGCAAAAGAGTTTGACTTGTTAGAGCTGCTTTCTATGAATCCCAATAAAGTATATAGCAGAGACAAACTGCTTAACATCGTATGGGGAGCAGATTACCCCGGAGATGGAAGAACGGTAGATGTGCATGTAAGAAGGCTTAGGGAAAAAGTTGAAGAAGATCCGGGAGAACCCAAATATATTCAGACAAAATGGGGAGTAGGCTACTATTTCGCCGGTTAAGAGGAGGTTTTACCTATTAGCAGAGATATTAAGATTCATAAAGGAGCAGTGTTAAGCATGCGATTTGTAATATTCGTGTGCTTTTCTGTTCTTACAATTGCGTTTATTGTATTATATTCAATAATTTTACAAATGACCTATGAGCGCAAGGCATTAGAGCAAAAGAAAAATTATACGGTGAACCAGAGTAATATTTTATTGAATCAGCTTGTGAGTTCAGGATATTTTAACGGGGATACCAACAGAAATCTGGAGAATCAGATTGAACAGCTTGCCTCAGTATTTGACGGTCGTATTATGCTGGTAGATTCTAATTATAAGGTTCTTACAGATACCTATCAGCTTAATCAGGGCAAGTATTTAGTTACAGAGTATGCAATTAAAGCTATGACCGGCGTTATGAGCGACGGTGAGAATAATCAGATAAAGGACGGATATATTTACTGTTATATTCCGGTAAATATCATTAATACAAGTAATACTACAGAGCAGGCAAATACTAAAAACAGTTCAGAGCAGGTGGAAAATGAAGACGGTGAGAAAAATTATTCCACTATTGGATTGATGGTAGTGAGCGCGTCAGTAAAGGACGCTTATTCTACTTTGGATTATGTAAAGAAACAAAGCAAAACCCTGTTGGTGTTGTTCAGCTTTTGTATTATTGTGGTGGCAATTGTGTTGACAGTTGTTTTGACCGGACATTTTCGAGAACTTTCACAGAGCATAAATTCTGTGGCGGAGGGGCGTAACGGAGAGGTTTTGCTGGCGCATGGATTTACAGAAATGAAAGAATTGGCTTCTGCATTTAACAATGCTGTTGCCAGAATGGAAAAATTAGAGGAGTCAAGGCAGGAGTTTGTATCAAATGTATCCCATGAGCTTAAGACGCCAATCACATCAATTAAGGTTTTGGCAGACTCATTGATTACGCAGGAGAATATTCCGGCAGAAATGTATCGTGAATTTATGGAGGATATTGTTGAGGAGATTGACCGCGAGAATAAAATTATAAATGATTTGCTTTCACTGGTAAAGCTGGACAGAAAATCAGAAAATATTTTAAATGTGACAACAGTTAATATCAATGAATTGTTAGAGCTTTTGTTGAAGCGTCTGCGTCCCTTGGCTGCAAAGCGTAATATTGAGATTGTATATGAGAGCTTCAGAGCGGTGAGCGCAGAGATTGACGAGGTAAAGCTCACTCTTGCGCTTTCTAACCTTGTGGAAAATGCAATAAAATACAACAAGGATGATGGCTGGATTCGGGTAACTTTGAATGCAGACCATAAGTATTTCTATGTGAAGATTGCAGATTCCGGCGTAGGAATACCGGAGGATTGTCAGGATCATGTATTTGAACGTTTTTACCGAGTTGATAAAGCACGTTCCAGAGATACCGGCGGTACGGGACTTGGACTTGCCATTACTCATAGTTCTATTTCTATGCACCATGGCACAATTAAGCTTCACAGCAGGCCCGGGGAAGGAACTACATTTACAGTGCGTATTCCTTTGAACTATTCTGTTACTATGGCAGCCAATAAGGCCAATTTGCCGAAGGAGGAGCCTGTTAAGAAAAGAATATTTAGCAAAAAGGAAACGCCGGTTTCTACATCTGTGGCAACAAGCGTATCTGTACCGCAGGTGTCAAAGGTTCAGGGGAATCTTGGCGAGGTGCTTTCTGCAGTAAACAAGAATCTGATTCATCAAAAGGAAGAACAGGAAGAAAAAAGCGCGGGTACTATGGTGAAGGAGCCGGCGCCTTTGGAAGATGCAGAGCCTGATATAGTGGTGCTGCATACGGAGGAGATGGACAATCCTGAGGTAGTGCTTTTGAAGCCGGAGGCACAGGAGGAGTTGGAGGAAAAATTATTATCCGAAGATGAAGCTAAGGATTCTTCTGGTTCCCGGAAAGGGGGGAATGAGAAGTGAATAAAAAAACAGCGCTTTTATTACTGATTTTGTCAATGATTTTCACCGGTGTTACAGGATGTGAGAGTAAAGAGGACGACAAGAAAATTACATTAAGTGATAATGAATACATGTTATATTATGTCAGCATTGATTCTACAAGGCTTGTTCAAAAGGCATTGTATTTTGACAAGGACGAGGAATTAGAAAAGCAGGTTCAGAGTATGCTGGAGCATTTAACAGAGGATAGCAGCGATAATGAATACAAATCCGTTCTGCCGGAGAGGGTGGTATTGCAGGATTATAGTATTCAGGAAAATGGTTTAATTACGTTGGATTTGAGTGGGAGCTACTATGAGGCAGAGGCTTCAACTCAGGTTTTGTGCAAGGCGGCATTTGTAAAATCACTTACCCAGATAGCAGGTATAAGTATGGTGGATTTTACAGTGGATTCTCAGCCAATGATGAATAAGGAGGTTTTGGAGGGCGCGTTAATTTCGGATGTGTTTATAGATAGTGATAATGGTAAAGACAGTAATCAGGTTCAGGATGTAACTATTTATTTTGCAAATGTAACAAAAGATTTACTGGAGCCTATAAGGATTCCAATAAATGCATCGGGAAATGTTTCTGCCGAGCAGTTGGTTATGGAACGGTTGATTGCAGGAACAGATGAAAGGGGATATTACAACACAATACCATCCGGAACAAAGCTGTTGTCTGTTTCCACAAAGGATGGAGTGTGTTATGTTGATTTGAGCAGCGAGTTTTTAAAAGTACCAAAAGGTATGAAGGATCAGACTGTTATTTACTCTGTAGTAAATTCCCTTTGTGAGCTTGCAACCGTAAATAAGGTGTCGTTTACCATAGAGGGAAAGCAGATTGAACGATATAATGGAAATATTCCTTTTAATCAGTTGTTTGAGAGGAATTTGGATCTTGTGGATAATGAATAGGAAAGGATAAGGTATAATAAATTGAATAAGAGACCATTGTTGGGTATGTTAGTGTGCTTTGTACTTGGAGAAATTAGCATATACATGCAGACATGGTGGATTACAATTGTAATGGCGGCAGGAGTGATTGGTGTTTTGATTTGTTTTATTTATGCAAATGGCATCGATACAGTCCTGTTGCTTTTGTTGCTTTTTTACGGGCTTGGAATGATTTTTACAAATGAGTCCATGAAGCGGGGAATTCTTGATGACTACTGCAGCGGCGATGGTATTAAGGCAACTGTGACCGGACAGGTTGAAGCAATCGAAAGAACTTCCGGTGGTGTGCGCATTTATCTTAAAGACTGCAGTATTGAAACAGAGAAACTCTCCGGAACAATAAAAGAGCGTATTATATTTTACGTTGAACGAGAGGAGGCTGCGCTTGGGCAGACAGTATGTTGCGACGGAGCTTTACAAATGCTTAAACATGCTACTAATCCGGGCGGCTTCGATGCTTGTACATATTACCGCAGTAAGAATGTGAAATATGAGCTTAAAAATGCTTCTATTACCATTAAAGACAATAAGATTTGGAGGTTTAGGGAATGGCTTAGACAGATTAAAAACAGGTTCGCTGCGCAGTATCAGAAATTGCTTACAGCAAAAGAGGCAGGTCTTTTAGAGGCTATTGTGCTTGGTGAAAAGGCTGACATGGACAGTGATTTGAAAAAACAGTATCAGCAGGCGGGAATTGCGCATGTAATCGCTATATCGGGTTTACACATCGGACTGATAGGAATAACATTATTTGAAGCTCTTAGAAAATTCAAATGGTCTTATCCGTCAGCGGCAATTTTTGCGGGAGGCATTATTTTGCTGTATGGGATATTTACAGGTATGTCGGGCTCGTGCAAGCGAGCTTTGATTATGCTTATTGTATCGTTTCTTGGGAAAGTTATCGGAAGGGCGTATGATTTGCTGTCTTCAATGTCGTTTGCGGCTCTGATTATTCTGATAGATTCTCCAATGCAGCTTATGGATGCGGGTTTTTTGCTGTCCTTTGGCGCGATTTTTGGAATTGGGGCAGTATATCCATGCCTTAATGATTTTTTTAGCGATTTTTTCCGCAGTAAAAAATTGCTTAATAAATTATGGGAAAGCTTTTTGATAAGCTTTTCTATTCAAGTAGTTACAATTCCGGTAATTGCATGGTTTTATTATGAGATACCAATGTATTCCGTATTTTTAAATCTTGTTATTATTCCGTTAATGTCTATGCTTGTTCCATCGGCTATGTTGGGGCTTTTTTGTTCGCTTATATCTATTAAGCTGGGAGCGTTGATACTTTTTCCTGCAAGAGTGATTATGTTTATAAATGAGTTTTTGTCTGATGTTTTTAATCATTTGCCTTATGCGCATTTTGTAACGGGGCGGCCTGAACTTTGGCAGCTTTTTATATATTTGGCGTTGGTTGTAATAATACTAATAAGCGTGCGCCGCAGGGTATTTATAGGCATTGCGGCGGCAGCAGCATTTCTTCTTATAGGGAGCGTTTTTCTGCCGGTTAAAGAGCTTTCAGTTACCATGCTGGATGTGGGGCAGGGAGATGGCATGGTTATAGAATTTCCAACCGGTGAGGTTATTTTAATTGATGGAGGCAGCAGCAGTGAGAAAAAGCTATATGAATATACATATGCTCCGTATCTTAAAAGTCAGGGAATAGTAAAAGTGGATATGGTGATTATAAGCCATGCCGACATGGACCATATAAGCGCAGTAAAGGAAATGATAGAGCAGCATTTTCCTATTGGAAAACTGGTGCTTCCTGATATTGCCATGCCGGAGGATAATTACAGAAATCTTGTTAAGCTGGCAAAGGAGAATGGGGTAAATGTGCAGGGAATCAGCAGGGGAGATAGAATTTCTGTGGGAAATGCAAGGCTTACTTGTCTACATCCGCCGGAAGGTTATAAGACTGAGGATGCAAATGAATACTCTGCTACAATAGATTTTGAATATAAGGGCTTTTCTATGCTGTTTACAGGAGATCTCGGTGGAACTTCAGAGGAGCAAGTGACACAGTATATGAACAGTAAAGGGCTTAGCGGGTATCAGGTGTTAAAGGTGGGGCATCATGGTTCGGATACCAGCAGCAGTGATGAGTTTCTTAAACAGGTATCTCCTAAGGCGGCGCTGATTTCTGTTGGATATGGCAATTCTTATGGGCATCCTGACAGAGAAGTGTTAAAGCGCCTTTGTTCTGTTGGGGCAAAGGTTTATCGGACAGATGAAAACGGGGCGATTAATTTGCTATTTCAAGAGGATAAAATTGTTGTAGAAGGCTATGTGAAATAAATTGCCATGAGCAGGGCATTTTATTTGCCTTTTTTTAAGTATGGCAGTATAATTATGGCAGTTTAAATATTGTACTTTTTGGTAGCAGTATTGGTTTTTGCTGTATGCAAGGAAAATTTGATGAGAACAAGGTTATGAAGCAAATTAGAAAAGATATAAAAGAGAATAAGTTAAAAGGCTTGTATCTGCTTTATGGAGAAGAAGATTTTCTTAGAAAGCAGATGAGAGATGAGATTAAGCAGGCGGTAGTTGGAGAGGGAGAATCCATGAATTATGCCTATTATGAGGGTAAGAAGGTGGAAGCAGCATCAGTGATTGACTTTGCAGATACCATGCCTTTTATGGCAGAAAAGCGTCTTGTAATAGTGGAAAATTGCGATATTAACAGCAAAGCTCCTGACGAGTGGGTAGAATACTTGAGTCATATAAGCGATACTACATGTATTGTGCTGGTAGAGAGGAAGGTTAATAAAAATACTAAGTTTTACAAGACGTGTAATAAGCATGGCTATGCAGTTGATTTAGATAAGCAGAAAAAGGCGGCGTTGACGGAGTTTATTTCTAAATGGCTTGAGACGAATAATTGCATTATGGATAAAAAGCTGATTTCTTATTTTCTGGCAAGAGTTTCTGAAGATATGAATCTGGTGGAACGTGAGCTTGAAAAGCTTAGGGATTATTGCGTGGAATTTGACGAGGAAGGAAAAGTGCGCGCGCCGATTCTTATTTCAAAAGAAGACATTGACAGTATATGTGTACAGACCTTAGAGGATAAAGTGTTTGAAATGATTGGTTTGGCTTTTAAGGGCAATTATGAAAGAGCAATAATATTGTTTCAGGATTTACTGTCATTAAAACAGTCTCCTGTACAGGTACATGCATTGATAATTCGTCAGGTTAATATACTTTTACAGATTAAGGAATATTACCGTCTTAGGAATTCTAATAGAGAGCTTGTAGACACAATGAATTTATCGGATTATATACTTAGGATAAATACTCCAATTGCGAAGGGAACCAGCTACAAAAAGCTTAAATATCTTTTAGAGGAGGGGACGGTTTTAGACACTGATATAAAGAGAGGACGTATAGAGGGCCGGATGGCAGTGGAGTTAATGCTTGCCATGTGTTCAAGGCCTGAATGATAAATTACACACAAAAATTATGGACGAGCAGTAAATTAAAATTAATATTTACCGCTCGTCCTTATGTTTTAATTCATTGAATTAACTAATTTTGTTATGCGGGAAACCTTGCGTGCAGCATTGTTCTTATGGTAAATTCCCTTAGAAGCCGCCTTACTAATCTCAGAAATAGTAAGTGATAAACGCTCTTGGGCAGCAGCTTTATCGCCTTCTGCAACAGCAGTTTCCAACTTTTTGATTAAAGTTTTAATCTTTGTTTTAATTGTCTTGTTACGTAAAGTCTTAGTTTCGATAACTAAGATTCTTTTCTTAGCGGATTTAATGTTAGCCAAGATGTACACCTCCATATAAAATTCTAATTGTTCTTTCATTACAGATACATTTTAATCAGTTTGACAGTAACATCGGATACGGACAATATACGCCAAACATACCCATACATAATATATAAAATAAGCGTTTCTGTCAACCCTTTTTTAAATTTTTTTTGCGTTATTTAACATAAGGCGCAGACTTTGCAAATGTATGGTTTTGAACCATGAAATGTATGTGCGTTGAATAAAGCGCTATATGATGGATACAATAAATATTAATGAAGGCTGCAAGAACGCAGCTTGTACTAATAGGGTGCGCTTTAAGCATGGAGGTACGTTATGGCAAATTTTAAATATCAGCAGTCCTGCCACACAGATTTGGCATTGGAGATGAAAGAAGAATGGGAACAGTTTGAAAAACTTACAGGGGTGGAGGTATCTACAAGTAAATATTGCCATAAAAAGATATGTCAGACAAGAATAAAGATTGTGGATGAGGAAGGAGAACGGGCGCTTGGAAAACCTAAGGGGAATTATGTAACCTTAGAAGTTAAGAATCTGGAGGAGGATGTTAAGCAGGGGCTTTCCCGATTAATTGCAAAGAATCTGGACATACTAACTGAAGGTGCAGAAAATATATTGATTGCCGGACTTGGAAATCGCAGCGTGACGCCTGATGCGATAGGGCCAAAGGTGCTAAACGACCTGTTAGTGACAAGACATTTGTTTGAGTGTGATTTGATACATGAGAGCGAAAAGGGAATGAGGGTAGTTTCTGCCATTTCACCGGGCGTTATGGCGCAGACAGGTATTGAGACTATGGAAATCTTAAAGGGAATTGTAGACAGAATTAAGCCTCAGGTAATAATTGTAGTTGATGCTTTGGCCGCCAGAAGCTCAAACAGGCTGAACCGGACAGTGCAGTTAAGCGACACCGGTATTTCGCCGGGCGCGGGAGTGGGAAATAACAGGCAGGAAATGAATGAAAATACGCTGGGTGTCAAGGTTGTAGCTTTAGGAGTACCCACTGTTATCGCAGTACCCACATTAATAAGCGATGCAATATCAGGTTTTTTAACTTTATTAAATGACGAGCAGGTCGGGCATATGGAGAATGTTCTAACTGAGCAGGAGCAATATAAGCTTGCGGAGGAGTTGGTAAAACCTTATTTTTGCGATATGTTTGTAACGCCTAAGAACATTGATGAAGAGGTGCAGATTATAAGCCAGTGTATTGCAAAAGGCATGAATGCATTTATCAAAGGATAATTTACGGATGTTTGCATATATTATTTAGGAGAGAGGATGGGTTTGGATTATGATTGAAATGGGACAAAGACCACCCGAAAGGTGGAGAATTTATATATTATGCTTACTGTTTTTTGTAGGAGTGGCATTTTTGTATATGGGATTTAAAAAGTCGGGAAATGACGAATACTATATGCTTAAATCACAGCTTAATAGTCATGTAGAAAGTATTAGCAAGGGAATACTTAAAATAGCGGCTCCGGGGCTTTTTATTTCGTGCGAGGAGGAAATTCCATATTCTACAAAGCTGACAGGGGCGGTATATGACTTTGCCAGCCCTCTAAAAACCTATATTAAAGAGTATGGGGCAGGAAAGGAGTTAGTTGTGGAAACTCAAGCAGTTCCGGAATCCTATCTCGAAAATGGGGGACAGGATGAGGAAAGCGGATACGAACAAATTACTGAGCCTGTGGAAATTGAAAAATCAAGTACAGAGGAACAAAACATAGAGAGCGCAGATAATTATGATAAGAGTAATGGAAATAATCATACATATAGTAAGAAATTTTCGGATAAGCAGCTTTCAAAGTATTCATTTGTTAAAAAAACCTTTTATTCTATTGATTCCATTACTCCCGTTACATCAAAGGATTTGAATGCAAAAAAGCTTTTGTCAAAGGATTTACACATTGAAAAACAAGGAGAGGCGCCAAAGATATTAATTTACCATACACATGCAAGCGAGGCGTTTAAGGATAGTAAGAAGGGTAAAATTTCGGATACAGTTGTGGGAGTAGGAGATGTATTGGCAAAGGAGCTTACGGAAAAATATAATATACCTGTTGTCCATGACCGTTCCATATATGATGTAGTAGACGGAAAACTTGACCGCTCTCTTGCCTATAATGTGGCGGGGGATGAACTTGAAAAGACTCTTGCAAAATATCCCACTATTGAAGTGGTTATTGACCTGCACAGGGACGGAGTGGCAGAAAATACCCGTCTTGTGACGGAAATTGACAAAAAGCCTACTGCACAGATTATGTTTTTTAACGGTATGAGCAGAATTAAGGGAAAAGGGGATATAAGTTATTTAAAAAATCCATGCTTAAAAGGGAATTTGGCATTTTCCTTGCAGCTTCAGGTGAAGTCAATGGATTACTATGACAATTATACCAGAAAAATTTTTTTAAGAAGCTATCGTTATAACCTTCATTATAAGGAACGCAGTGTGCTGATTGAAGCGGGAGCCCAGACTAATACGGTAGAGGAGGTTAAAAATGCAATGTATCCTCTCGCCCGTATTTTGAATGATGTGCTTTGCGGAAAAAATTAACAACATTTTCATTGTATGGAAAAAGGTCTTGTGATATACTTTTTCTAGTATAAAAAAGGAGGCACATTTATGTATAGTTTTGATGAGATTAAAAATTATGACCAAGAGGTGGCAAAGGCCATAAGCGACGAGGTGGACAGACAAAACAGCCATATTGAGCTGATTGCTTCGGAAAATGTTGTTAGTAAGGCAGTTATGTCAGCAATGGGCAGTCCGCTGACTAATAAATATGCAGAGGGATATCCGGGAAAACGTTACTATGGCGGTTGTGAGTATGTGGATGTAGTAGAGGATTTGGCAAGAAACAGGGCAAAGGAGTTATTTGGCTGCGAGTATGTTAATGTACAGCCCCATTCAGGAGCACAGGCTAACATGGCAGTTTTCTTTGCAATGCTTGAGCCGGGCGATACATTTATGGGAATGAATCTGGATCATGGAGGGCATTTAACACATGGTTCTCCTGTTAATATGTCAGGTAAAAATTATAAATGTGTTCCTTATGGGGTAAATGCAGATGGGTTTATTGATTATGACGAGGTATTAAGAATTGCAAAGGAATGCAATCCAAAGCTTATTGTAGCGGGAGCCAGCGCATATGCAAGAACTATTGACTTTAAGAGATTTCGAGAGATTGCAGACGAGGTAGGGGCTGCGCTTATGGTAGATATGGCTCATATTGCGGGACTTGTTGCGGCAGGTATTCATCCAAGCCCTATTCCGTATGCACATGTAACGACCACAACAACCCACAAGACTCTTAGAGGGCCAAGGGGCGGTATGATTATGTGCAGCAATGAGGTAAATGAAAAATATAACTTTAATAAAGCAGTATTTCCGGGTATTCAGGGCGGCCCGTTAATGCATGTTATTGCAGCTAAGGCGGTCTGCTTTAAAGAGGCGCTGTCAGATGAGTTTAAGGCATATCAGAAGCAGCTTGCAAGTAATGCGCAGACGCTTTGCAAGGCGCTTATAGACAGAGGTTTTGATATTGTGTCCGGCGGTACTGATAATCATCTTATGCTGGTAGATTTGCAAAATCTGGGATTGACAGGAAAGGAAGTAGAAAAGCTTTTAGATTCTGTTAATATTACAGCCAACAAGAATACAGTGCCGAATGATCCCAAATCTCCTTTTGTAACAAGCGGAGTGAGAATCGGAACTCCGGCGGTTACTTCAAGGGGCATGGTAGAGGCCGATATGGAAGTTATTGCAGACGCTATAAAGGCGGCGGTTATTGATAAGGATAATAACAAGGCGATGGAGCTTGTGAAGTCATTAACAGATAAATATCCTCTTTACAGGGAATACTAATATAATACCGAGTCAAAAGGTTGCATACTAATATTTTACTCAAACGAAAAATACAGTAAGGAAATATAAATAGATGAAACTATTTTTTAAAGATATGCTTGCTAAGATGACATTTGCCAAATTCATATGGGTGTTTTTAGGAACATTTTTAATAGGGCTAAGCGTTTCTATGTGTCGTTTAAGCGGTTTTGGAACAGATCCGTTTTCATGCATGAATCTTGGAGTAAGCGGAGCTTTGCGCCATAATGGGTTAGAGTTTATGTCATATGCAAATTATCAGCTTATTGTCAATATATTGCTGCTCATACCTATGATTATATGGTACCGTAAGGGATTGGGAATTGGTACTGTGGTAAATATGGTGGGAGTGGGTTACTGCGCTGAAATAAGTATTTTTTTGTGGGGAAGATTAGGTATTACAATAGACGGAATGTCGGAGCATTTATTGTTTCGCATTCTGTTTATGTCAGGGGCGGTTCTGGTGCTGACTCTGGGTGTTGCGCTGTATATGCAATGCGATTTGGGAATTGCTCCATATGACGCAGTAGGGCAGATTGTGGAGCTTAATACGGGCGGCAAGGTTAAGTTTGCACCCGCAAGAGTGGCGGCAGATATTATTTGCGTTTTAATTGGATTTTCTACAGGAAGTGTTGTAGGCGTTGCTACTGTTGTTACTGCCTTCTTTACAGGACCATTTGTTACATTTTTCCGTAATCATGTGGCGGCAAAAGTGATTAAGGATTGAAGAATTGGTTAAAATGTAGTATGATTACAAGAATGGTATCGCCCATGTTAAAAAGGCAGGTGTAGTTTTCATGAGTAAAGTAGCAGTCGTTACAGACAGCAATAGCGGTATTAATCAGGCAGAGGCGGAGAAAATGGGTATTTTTGTGACTCCTATGCCATTTTATATTAATGAAGAATTATTTTTAGAAGGAATTACCCTTAATCAGGAACAGTTTTATGAGAGGTTGGAAAATGGAGTAGATGTAAGTACCTCGCAGCCATCGCCTCATGATGTAATGAATTTATGGGACAAGGTTTTAAAGGAGTATGACGAGCTTGTATATATTCCCATGTCCAGCGGATTAAGCAGTTCATGCGGTACAGCTATTATGCTGTCAAATGATTACGACGGACGTGTACAGGTTATAAATAACCAGCGTATTTCTATTACACAAAAGCGCTCTGTAAAGGATGCGATAGCGTTATCAGAGGCAGGTAAAAGCGCAGCAGAGATTAAAGAGCGTTTAGAGAAGGATAAGCTTGAGTCAAGTATTTATATTACGGTGGATACATTAAAGTATCTTAAAAAAGGAGGGAGGGTGACTCCCGCCGCCGCTGCCATAGGCGCAGTCCTTAATATTAAGCCTGTGCTTCAGATTCAAGGTGAAAAGCTTGATGCTTATATGAAGGTGCGCGGCATGAAACAGGCTCGTAAAGCCATGCTTAGCGCAATGGAAAAGGACTTGACAGAACGCTTTAAGGGGAAGAAAATGGAGCTTAGCTTTGCCTATACATGCGGAAAGGAAGAAGCAGCGGATTGGAAGAAGGAGATTGAAGAGTATTTCCCTGATTATAAGATTACAGGCGATCCACTGTCTTTAAGCGTAGCCTGCCATATTGGTTTTGGCGCTCTTGCAATTGCTTGTTCGTTAGTTGAAGAACCATAAGAAAAGAGGTTATTTTGAAATCATTGTATATTGCGGAAAAACCCAGTGTAGCTCAGGAATTTGCCAAAGCGCTTAAAATAAATGCCAGCCGCAGAGATGGTTTTTTGGAATCTGAGGATTCTATTGTGACTTGGTGCGTAGGTCATTTGGTGACTATGAGTTATCCAGAGGTTTATGATCCGGCGCTTAAGAGGTGGAGCTTAGATACTCTGCCTTTTTTGCCTAAGGAATGGCATTATGAAGTAATTGCCGGAGTACAGAAACAATTTAATATTGTAAAGGAGCTTCTAAATCGCAGGGATGTAGGCTGTATTTATGTGTGCACCGACTCCGGACGGGAGGGTGAATATATTTATCGCTTAGTGGATCAAATGGCAAAGGTACCTGATTCCAAGGAAAAGAAAAGAGTTTGGATTGACTCTCAGACAGAGGAGGAAATACTACGTGGAATTAAGGAGGCAAAACCGCTTTCCGATTATGACAATGTGTCTGCAGCAGCATATCTTCGAGCTAAAGAGGATTATCTTATGGGTATTAACTTCTCAAGACTTTTGACGCTTAAGTATGGATATGCCATTAAGGATTATTTAAAGAAGGACAAGAATGTTGTAATTGCTGTAGGGCGGGTTATGACATGTGTACTGGGAATGATTGTGCGCAGGGAACGGGAGATACGCGCATTTGTTAAAACACCATTTTACAGGGTTGTGGCAAACGCCGGTTTGGAGTCGCAGTCAATTGAAGCGGAATGGCGCGCAGTTGAGGGAAGCAGGTATTTCGGTTCGCCGCTGCTGTACGGTGATAAAGGCAACGGATTCCTTAAAAAGGAAACCGCAAAAGAGTTCATAAAGCAGTTATCTTGCGATAAACCTTTAGTTAGCAAGGTATATAAGGTTGAGAAAAAGACTGAGAAAAAGAATCCTCCTATGTTATATAATTTAGCAGAACTGCAAAATGAATGTTCAAGGCTGTTTAAAATAAGTCCTGATGAAACATTAAAGATTGTGCAGGAACTATATGAGAAGAAGCTGGTTACATATCCAAGAACAGATGCAAGAGTTTTGTCCAGCGCAGTGTGTAAGGAGATTCACAAAAACTTAAGGGGACTTAGTATGTATTCGCCTGTTGGAGCTTATGCCCAATATGTGGTGGAAAAGGGCGGTTACAAGAGGTTGTCCCAGTCTAGGTATGTAAATGATAAGCAGATTACAGACCATTATGCAATTATTCCTACAGGTCAGGGAATTAATTCGCTTAACTCTGTCAGCGAGCTTTCCTCTAAGGTGTATGAAATTATTGCGAGGCGTTTTGTCAGCATTTTTTATCCTGCTGCGGAATATCAAAAGGTTGGAATTGAAACGGTACTTCAGGGAGAACATTTTTTTGCCAGTATCAAGGCGCTTAGCAAAGAGGGATATTTAAAGGTTGCAAATCATTCTTATGGTAAGAAAAAGAATGTAAAAACAGATAATATAGAGGGACAGGATGAGGATAGCTCCAGTCAGAAAGCGTTATTAAACGCTCTCGGCAGTCTGAAAAAGGGCAGTGATTTATCATTTGCCAATATAGAAATAAAAGAAGGCGAGACTTCACCACCGAAGCCATACACTTCCGGTTCTATCATTTTAGCAATGGAAAATGCAGGAAAACTTATTGAGGATGAGGAGCTTAGGGCGCAGATTAAGGGTTCGGGAATAGGAACAAGCGCAACAAGGGCGGAGATTATTAAAAAACTTAATAACAATGAGTACATATCCCTTAACAAAAAAAGCCAAGTTATCGCGCCTACTCTGCTTGGAGAAATGATTTATGATGTTGTGGCTTCCTCGATGAAGGCTATGCTTAACCCTGAGCTTACTGCGAGCTGGGAGAAAGGCCTTAATATGGTGGCAGAAGGACAGGTGGGAACAGAGGAGTATATGGGAAAGCTTGAAAAGTTTGTTACAGATAGGACATTGGTTGTTAAGCAGCTTAATAACCGCTATCAGCTTAATGCATATTTTGATAACGCCGCTGCTTTTTACAAAAAGGCGGCAAAAAATAGAAAGAAGGGTTGATATGATATGGAAGAATTAAAGATTGTGAATTTGTATGATTTAGAGCAGACTGCAGCTAAGGAGTTACTGAAGCAGTATGAATATCCATGGGAGGCGCTCCCGTATATTGGAGAGTTTATCTTAAAATTAGGAGAAACACTTCCTATAGAGGAGTATGATATGAGAGGGGATAATATCTGGATTCATAAAAGTGCGAAGGTGTTTGATTCAGCTTATATTAACGGGCCATGCATTATAGGCAAGGATACCGAGGTTAGACAGTGTGCATTTATCAGAGGTAATGCGTTAGTGGGCGAGGGATGTGTTGTCGGTAACTCAACAGAGCTTAAAAATGTTATTCTTTTTAATATAGTACAGGTTCCGCACTATAATTATGTGGGAGATTCTATATTGGGATTTCACTCACATATGGGAGCAGGTTCAATAACATCTAATGTAAAGTCCGATAAGACGCTGGTTAGTGTCAAGACGCCGAAGGGAGATGTAGAAACCGGCCGCAAAAAATTTGGCGCAATGATTGGGGATTATGTGGAGGTGGGCTGCAACAGCGTACTGAATCCGGGCACAGTTGTGGGAAGACATTCCAATATTTATCCAGTGTCATGTGTTCGCGGATATATTCCTGAAAACAGTATTTTCAAGAAACAGGACGATATTGTAACAAAGCGCTGATAAGCCATTAATATCGGTTTTAAAAATACAGGGTATGGACTGCCCGAATTAACGCCTGTGGAGATAGTCGTTTACGAGGTCAATGAAGCGGCTTTAGACAATGGGTAGTTCACAGTGCAGATTTAGTAAGATGAAAGGAAGACAGGATGGGCAGGTGGCATTTGCATGAATAGAAGGCTTAAAATAAAAAGGCATATAGGTTTTTTAATGTTGGCGGGGCTTCTGCTTACAATGGGAGCCGGATGCGGTAAAGAACTTACGGACAGTGATATTAAAGGCACAAAGCTTTATAAGGATTTAGAGACAGATTATAGCCAGCTTGAGAGAAAATACAATAAACTTGTGGACAGCCGGAAGAAAGAGGATAGTTCTTCTGAAGAAGAAGCGTCATACGATGCGGATGTTTATTTGAAGAATGTTAGGGGAAGCACATATGTCCGCATTCAGTATATGGAGATTGCAACCTCAAAGTCTGAGTCTTCGGATAATATTTCTATGTGTAAATGGCTGAAAACAATACTTGGCAAGGCTATAGTTAATACTAATATTAATATTACTGAGCTTCAGGCAGAGCAGACAGCGCTTTATAGCTATGCATTATATAATGAAAATAATTCTTTAGTTACTTGTTCTATTTATGATGGTGATTTGGTGGTGTTTAACGATATTCCGGATTATGTGTATTATGTTCCGGAGGTAACTCGAATTGGAGCAGGCTGTTTTGGAAACGGAAAGGACTATAAGGCGCCAAGGCGTACTGTATATTCCGAGCTTTATGAAAGCCAACTGGCATTTAAGGATGGAGATTTTTTAGAGCGTGAGCAGATTAGAAAAGCGGCTTCGGCGCTTGCGGCCTCCGCACCTAAGCATTTAGGGATGAAACCGGCGTATGTGGAAAATACTGCGATTAGTGAATACATTTTTAAATGTGATGGAAATACATACATGATGGAAGTGTATTCAAATTGCTTTTCCATTACAAAGAACGGAAATGAAGTGGAGTGGTATTCTTTATCAAAGGAGGCTGTTAAAAATTATCTCAAGGCAGACAGTAATGAATAGTAGTTTTTTATATTTGCCAAACTTTGGGCAGCAGTCTTAAATTTTGCTTTTTTTGCTAAAAATGTAAAATTTTTATAGACTAATTTGTCACTTTGTGAGAAAATAGAGATAGTGAGTTTGGCTGTCAGGGAGATAGCCAGACACTAAATATAAAACATAATTGAAAGGAGTTTCAACATGATTTATTCACAAGAAGTAGAAAACATGTGTCCGGTTGCACAGGGCGTACATCATGGGTGCGCGCCGATTCCGGAAGAAGCAAAGTGGGTGCAGGCAAAAGAAGTTAAGGATATTTCCGGTTTTACTCATGGTATTGGCTGGTGTGCTCCACAGCAGGGCGCATGTAAGCTGACATTGAATGTAAAAGAGGGTATTATTCAGGAAGCGTTGGTTGAAACCATTGGCTGTTCCGGTATGACGCATTCTGCCGCTATGTCAGCAGAGATTCTTCCAGGACTTACTGTAATGGAGGCGTTGAATACTGATTTGGTATGTGACGCAATTAATACCGCCATGAGAGAATTGTTCTTACAGATTGTATATGGTCGTTCACAGAGCGCATTTTCAGAGGATGGACTGGCTATAGGCGCAGGTCTGGAGGATTTGGGTAAGGGCCTTCGTTCTCAAGTTGGAACCATGTATGGTACCTTGAAGAAGGGACCTCGTTACTTAGAGATGGCAGAGGGATATGTTACTGCAATTGCATTGGATGATGAAGATTTAATTATTGGCTATAAGTTTGTAAACCTTGGCAAGATGACAGACTTCATCAAGAAGGGTGACGATCCTAATACTGCTTATGAAAAGTCTTGTGGACAGTATGGACGTGTTGATGATGCTGTGAAGCTGATTGATCCGCGTACTGACAAAGAGATTGCTAAATAATAAAGGAGGTAACGAGAAATGGCATTATTTGAATCATATGAAAGAAGAATTAAGCAGATTGATGAAGTTTTGAATAGCTATGGTATTTCCTCTATTGAAGAAGCTGAGAAGATTACAAAGGATGCGGGACTGGATGTATACAACCAGATTAAAGGTATCCAGCCAATCTGTTTTGAGAATGCTTGCTGGGCTTATACAGTAGGCGCTGCAATCGCTATTAAGAAGGGCTGCAGGAGAGCTGCTGATGCGGCTGCCGCTATTGGTGAAGGACTTCAGTCTTTCTGTATTCCGGGTTCTGTAGCTGATACGCGTAAGGTAGGATTGGGACATGGTAACTTAGGCAAGATGTTACTTGAGGAAGAGACAAAGTGCTTTGCATTTCTTGCCGGACATGAGTCGTTTGCTGCTGCTGAAGGGGCTATTGGTATTGCAGAAAAGGCTAACAAGGTTCGTAAAGAGCCGCTGCGTGTTATCCTTAACGGTTTAGGTAAGGATGCTGCTCAGATTATTTCACGTATTAATGGATTTACATTTGTTGAGACAGAGTATGATCCATATACTAACGAGGTTAAGGAGATATCTCGTAAATCTTATTCTGATGGGCTTCGTGCAAAGGTTAATTGCTATGGCGCTAACTCCGTACCGGAGGGTGTTGCAATTATGCATAAGGAGGGCGTTGATGTTTCAATCACAGGTAATTCTACTAACCCTACTCGTTTCCAGCATCCTGTAGCAGGTACATATAAGAAGGAATGCTTAGAGCAGGGTAAGAAGTATTTCTCTGTGGCATCCGGCGGCGGTACAGGACGTACTCTTCATCCGGATAATATGGCGGCGGGACCGGCTTCCTATGGTATGACTGATACATTGGGACGTATGCATTCCGACGCACAGTTTGCAGGTTCTTCATCTGTTCCGGCTCATGTAGAGATGATGGGACTTATTGGCGCTGGTAACAACCCTATGGTTGGTATGACTGTAGCTGTTGCAGTTGCTATTGAAGAAGCGGCGAACGCTGGGAAGTTCTAGTCTGAAAGGGCTTAACACTGCATAAAACGAGCATTTATAGAGCAGATTAAATCTGATGAAAGTCGGTTTGATTTGCTCTGATTTTTTG
>CANQSN010000020.1 GCA_947626505.1 uncultured Lachnospiraceae bacterium | reverse complement strand
TGTTTTCCATTATTTTTGGGTATGTTCTTATGGACATATTTATTAAGCGCTTCCAGAATTGCAGTAGATGATGTTATGACAAGTGAATATCAGTCTTATTATCAGGTTTTATTTCTTCCGGTATCGGTTATTAATTTGTTTGCAGGGTTTTTAATTCGACCAAGCTTGTTAGGATTAACGCAATTGCATTCAGAAAGAAAAAACAGGGAGTTTTGGCTTAGAATTTTGAAAATGGTAGGACTGTTAATGTTATTTACAATTGTGTGTATGGCAGGGGCATATGTTTTTGGAATACCTGTTTTAAATATTATTGTAGGCTGCGAGCTTTCAGAGTATAGAAGCCTGTTTGTTTTTTTGATTTTTGCCGGCGGGTTTAATGCGCTGGCATATTTGTTATACTATGTGTTGACTATTTATAGAAGCGGAAAAAGCATTTTGGCGGGATATATAATTTCTTCTGTGGTGGCGTTTGTAATTTCACCTATACTTGTGAGAAGAGCAAATTTGTGGGGAGCAGCATGGAGTTATATGATATCAATTGGAGTATTGTTGCTATTGTTTGTAGTATTTATTATAATAGTGGATAAGAGTAAGAATCGTGAACGGGATTTAGAGAAGATTATATAAGATTAGCATATTTGTGCAAGCCTATAAAGATTTTGTAATTTCATATGAGGAAAGGAGCCGGTTTTATGAAGGTTGTTTTACTGGCAGGCGGACTTGGAACACGTATAAGCGAGGAGAGTCACCTTAAACCAAAGCCAATGATTGAAATTGGAGGAAAACCAATATTATGGCATATTATGAAAGAGTATTCCCATTATGGGTTTAACGAGTTTATAATATGTGCGGGATATAAACAGCATGTGATTAAAGAATATTTTGCAAATTATTATCTGCATAACAGTGATATTACTTTTGATTTTGCATCAGACAATAAGATGGTGGTTCACAACAATGTGGCGGAGCCTTGGAAGGTTACAATTGTAGATACAGGGCTTAATACAATGACCGGAGGGCGTGTGAAAAGAATAAGAGAATATGTGGGTAATGAAACATTTATGCTTACATATGGAGATGGAGTTTCTGATGTTAATATGCAGACATTGTTAGAGTTTCACAAAAATCATGGCAGAATTGCGACTATGACTGCTGTTAAGCTGGGCCAGAGATTCGGTGTGCTTAATATTGGGGAGAATTGTGTAATAGACACATTTCAGGAAAAGGGAATACATGGCGGCGCCAGAATAAATGGCGGTTACATGGTTTTTGAGCCTGCAATTTTTAATTATTTAGAGGATGATAAGACGGTGCTTGAGAAAAAACCATTAGAAACGTTAGCGGCAGAGGGGCAATTGATGGCTTATAAGCATAATGGATTCTGGCAGTGCATGGATACAAAAAGAGAAATGGACAAGCTGGAAGAAATGTGGAATACAAATCAGGCGCCATGGAAAACGTGGAAGGAGTAGCGATATGGTAGATTTAAGCTTCTTTGAAGGTAAAAAGGTATTATTGACAGGGCACACCGGATTTAAAGGTTCTTGGATGAGTAGAGTGTTGATTAATGCAGGAGCAATACTTACCGGATATTCTCTAGCTCCGCCTACAACTCCAAATCTTTTTTCGCTGGCCGGTATAGAATCGAAGATGAATTCAGTAATCGGAGATATTAGAAATCTTAATGATTTAAAGCGCGTGTTTAAAGAGAGATGTCCTGAAATTGTAATCCATATGGCCGCGCAGCCAATTGTAAGGGATTCTTATAAAGACCCTGTGTACACATATGAAACTAATGTTATGGGAACAGTAAATATTATGGAGTGTACAAGATTGACAGAGTCAGTTATATCTTTTCTTAATGTCACAACGGATAAGGTTTACCATAACAATGAATGGGAATGGGCATACCGCGAAAATGAACCTTTAGATGGATTTGATCCATATTCTAACTCTAAGTCATGTTCAGAGTTAGTAACACATAGTTATAAAAACTCCTTTTTTGCGAATCGGAATATCGCAGTTTCTACAGCAAGAGCCGGAAATGTAATTGGCGGAGGGGATTTTGCCAATGACCGCATTATTCCTGACTGCGTTCGGGCAGCAAAAGAGGGGAAAGAGATTATTGTACGCAATCCACATTCAACAAGACCATATCAGCATGTATTAGAGCCGATTATGGCATATTTGATGATTGTACAAAGGCAGTATGAAGATAGAAAATTTGAGGGGTATTACAATGTAGGTCCGGATGAGGCGGATTGCATTAATACAGGGGATTTGGTAGATATGTTCTGCAAGAAATGGGGAGAGGGATTAAAATGGATAAACCAATATGACGGCGGGCCACACGAAGCCAATTTTCTAAAGTTGGATTGCTCTAAGTTAAAGCATACATTTGGGTGGAAGACAACATGGGGAGTATCAGAAGCGTTGGATAAAACGGTGGAATGGACAAAGGCATATTTTGCAGATAAGGATATACCTGCAATTATGGATAAACAGATTAGAGAATTCGATAAATTGCAAGTGAGGTAAGGATATGTTTGAAAACAAAACAGAGCAGCAGGCAAAAGACGAGATTTTAAGTATGGTAAAAGAGTATTGTGATACTTATCACAATAAGAAGGAGTACCATGAAGGAGACAGGATTCCGTATGCTTCTCGGGTATATGACCATGATGAAATGTGTAATTTGGTTGATTCTGCACTTGAATTCTGGCTGACTTCAGGACGCTATACGGAGGAATTTGAAAAGGAATTTTCAAAGTATCTGGGAATTAAATATTGTTCTTTAGTTAATTCAGGCTCGTCTGCTAATCTATTGGCATTTATGGCGTTGACTTCTCCATTGCTTGGGGATAGAAGGATTAATCGCGGAGATGAAGTGATTACTGTGGCGGCAGGATTTCCAACAACAATTGCCGCTATTATTCAATATGGTGCAGTGCCGGTGTTTATTGATATGAATATACCGCAGTATAATATTGATGTAACAAAGTTATCGGATGCATTATCCGATAAGACTAAGGCAGTTATGATTGCGCATACTTTAGGTAATCCCTTTGATATTGGTGCAGTGAAAGCATTTTGCGATGAGAATAATTTATGGTTGGTGGAAGATAACTGTGATGCATTGGGCTCAACCTACACAATTAACGGAGAAACTAAGCAGACTGGTACTATTGGAGATATTGGAACATCAAGTTTTTATCCGCCGCATCACATGACAATGGGAGAAGGAGGCGCAGTATATACAGATAATCCACTATTAAATAAAATAGTAAAATCTCTGCGTGATTGGGGCAGGGACTGTGTATGTGTTTCCGGACATGACAATATGTGCGGACATCGTTTTGACGGACAGTTTGGAGAACTGCCTATGGGATATGATCATAAATATGTATACTCTCATTTTGGATACAATTTAAAGGCTACAGATATGCAGGCGGCAATCGGATGCGCACAGCTTAAAAAATTTCCAAGCTTTGTGGAGAGAAGAAAGCATAATTTTAACAGGTTGAAGGAGGGTTTATCAGATGTACAGGATAAACTGATTTTGCCGGAGCCATGTGAGAATTCTGATCCTAGCTGGTTTGGTTTTCTGATTACCTGCAAGGAGGGTGTAGATAAGAATAAGGTTGTCCAGTATTTGGAGAAGGAAGGTGTACAGACCAGAATGCTGTTTGGAGGTAATATGGTAAAACAGCCTTGCTTTACAGAAATGCGCGAATCACAAAAAGGGTATCGTGTAGTCGGCGACCTTCATGTAACTGATCAGATTATGACGTCGACCTTCTGGATTGGAGTATATCCGGGAATGACGGATGAGATGATTGACTATATGGTTAAGAAGATTAAAGAGGCGGTTAATTTATGATAATTAAAAAATACACTATTGTTATATAAGGCAATAGTGTATTTTGCGTGTTTGAGGTTGCTAAAATGATAGAGAAAATTGGAAAAAGCGGATGGAATCTGTTAGTAAGGATTATGCATTCAGCGGTATATGGAATCCTTGGTTTACTTCATAAAGATTTAAGTGATAAAAAGTGGCAGGAATTTTTACAGTTTATTAAGTTTGGGTTAGTAGGAGTGTCCAACACGCTGGTTTCATATTTGATTAATGTATTTGTTTTGATTATTCTGCATAAGCTTGGCATATTCCCAAGAACAGATTATTTTATTGCAAATATAGTTGCGTTTATTTTAAGTGTTCTCTGGTCATTTTATTGGAATAATAAATATGTTTTCAAGCAAGGGAAAAAGGAGTCCAGAAATTTATGGAGGGCATTGTTTAAAACTTATTTGTCATATATATTTACAGGAGTTATTCTTTCAAATGTTTTGTCCTATGTATGGATAGAAATGTTTGATATATCTAAGTATATTGCTCCATTAATTAACTCCATAATTGGCGTGCCAATTAATTTTGTGTTAAATAAATTCTGGGCGTTCAAAAGCAAGTAAAAGAGGTAAATAATAATGAAAATAAAAGTATCGAATTATATTTCAGAGTTTTTGGTAAAAAATGACATTAGTACTGTATTTACAGTGACAGGCGGAGGAGCCATGCATTTAAATGATGCATTGGGACATCAGAAAGGGCTTCATTGTGTTTATCAGCATCATGAGCAGGCTTGTGCAATAGCAGCAGAAAGTTATGCAAGGATTAATAATAATATTGCGGCTCTTTGTGTTACTACAGGACCGGGGGGAACGAATGCCATTACCGGTGTGGTTGGCGGATGGCTGGATTCTATTCCGATGCTTGTTTTATCCGGGCAGGTTCGTTATGATACCACTGCCAGAAGTACAGGGCTGCCGCTTCGCGCGATGGGCGACCAGGAGTTTGATATTACAAGAGCTGTAGATTGTATGACAAAGTATTGTGAGATGGTGATTGATCCGCTTAGGATTCGTTATTGTTTGGAGAAGGCTTTATACCTTGCAAAAACAGGAAGACCCGGGCCATGCTGGCTGGATATTCCTCTTAATGTACAAGGAGCATATATAGATACTGATGATTTGATTTCCTTTAATCCGGCTGAAGTAAAGGGGCAGGCGCCGGCGCCTGTACAGGATGATGTAATTGAGCATATTTTGGACAAGGTTAAGAATGCTAAACGACCGGTAATAAATGCAGGAAACGGTATACGCCTGTCCGGTGGATTTGAACAATTTAAAACATTAGTAAAGCGCCTTAATATTCCTGTGGTAACTGGATGGGATAGTATTGATTTAATGGCAGACGAGGATTGCTTATACGTAGGAAGGGCGGGAATTATGGGAGACCGTCCCGGTAATTTTGCAGTTCAGAATTCAGACTTAGTATTATCTTTGGGCAGTCGTCTGAGTATTAGGCAGGTGGGGTATAATTATCAGACTTGGGCGAGAGAAGCTTATACAATTATGGTAGATGTGGATGAAGCAGAGCTAAAAAAACCAACCTTAAGAATTGATTATCCGGTTCATGCAGATGTAAAGGATGTTATGCAGAAACTGAATTCCAAGCTGGGAGAAGATATATTAGACACAGATAGTTTTTGGATTGATAAGTGCCGGTCATGGAAAAAGAAATATCCGGTAGTGATGAGGAAGCACTATGAGGATAAAAATAAGGTAAATGTATATGCGTTTATAAAGGAGCTTAGTAAGTCGCTTCCGGAAGATTATATTACAGTTGTGGGGAATGGCTCTGCCTGCGTAGTGGGAAGCGCAGCATATGTTATAAAAGAGGGGCAGCGTTTTATTATTAATTCAGCTATTGCATCTATGGGATATGATTTGCCGGCAGCTATTGGCGCATGTATTGCAAATGGAGAAAAAGAATTGGTGTGCGTGACGGGAGACGGTAGTATACAGATGAATCTTCAAGAGCTTCAGACAATTATAACTAATAAGCTGCCTATAAAAATATTTGTAATTAATAACGAAGGTTATCATTCCATTAGACAGACACAGACAAATTTTTTTGGAGAGCCATTGGTTGGTATTGGTGAAGAGAGCCATGATTTAGGGTTTCCACTTATGTCAAAATTGGCAGATGCATATGGGTATCCTTATTATAGCTGCGACAGCAATGATAGGTTGGACGATACAATTAAAGCAGTATTTGAAAATGAAGGTTATGCCATCTGTGAAATTTTTGTAAATAAGGAGCAGAAGTTTGAACCCAAGTCAGCCACAAAGAGATTGGAGGATGGAACTTTGGTGTCCGCACCGCTTGAGGACTTGGCGCCATTTTTGCCAAGAGAGGAACTTTTGGAAAATATGATTATTAAACCAATTGAGGAGTAATTAATGAATAAAAAAAAGGCAATTATAAGGATACTAAGTGGAACGAACAAACGAGGTATGTAACTATATTTAGGAGGAGATATATGGGAAATATATCATTATTAGATTGTACTTTGCGAGATGGCGGATATGTAAATGACTGGAATTTTGGAGAAACTGCAATTAAGGAAATAGGACGGAAAATAATTCAGGCAGGAATTGAAATATTTGAGATTGGATTTATAAAGGACGTGGTATATGATAAAAATCGAACTGTGTTTTCTTCTGTGGAAGACATACGAAACATGATTCAGCCAAAGAATTCCAACACATTATATGTTGGTATGCTGGATATGAGCGCGCCGCTTCCCTTAGAGAAATTATCTGATTATGATGGGACGTCAGTGGACGCCTTGCGGGTTATTTTTAAAAAGAATAAGATACAGGAGGGATTTGAATACAGCAGGGAGGTTAAGAAAAAGGGCTATAAGCTGTTTGTGCAGCCGGTGGGAACTGACGGATATAGTGACGTTGAATTTGTGGAGCTGATTGAGAAGTTTAACGAGCTTAATCCCACAGCATTTTATATTGTAGATACATTTGGAATTATTAAGAAAAAACAGTTTCTTCGTTTGCTGCACTTAGCGGACCATAATCTTAAGCCGGAAATTGCTTTAGGGTATCATTCTCATAATAATTTACAGCAGGCATCGGGAAATGCGGAGGCTATGACAGAATGTAATATGCAGCGTGATATTATGTTGGATGCCTGTGTGTTTGGTATGGGCAGAGGCGCCGGTAATTTAAATATGGAACTATTTGCAGAATATTTGAATGAAAATTTTGGCAAGAGTTACCGTATAGAACCTATGCTGGAAATTATAGATGATTATTTAAATGATATTTATAACAGGCATTTTTGGGGATATTCTCTGCCATTCTATTTATCAGCATCTAATAATTGCCATCCCAATTATGCTATTTTCTATGCACAAAAAGGAACATTGACAGTAAAGGCCTTTAATGAGTTGTTGAAGTCTATAACAGAAGAAGATAAAGTTATGTTTTCCAAAGAAAAGGCAGAAGAATATTATAGGAGTTTTCAGGAACAGTATATAGATGACAGAGAAGCTGTAAAGGAGCTTTTTGAGCAATTTTCAGGGCGCAATGTGTTGGTGTTGGCTCCGGGAAAGACATTAGAAACGAATAAGGAAAAGATTAAATTATTTATTCAAGAAAAACAGCCTATTACAATATGTGTAAATTTCTTTAGCAAGGAATATGGATGCGACTATATTTTTAGCAGCAATATACGCAGGTATCATAAGCTGGAAAATATAAAAAATGTAAAGAAGATTATTACTTCCAATGTTAAAGAAGCTGTAACGTATGATTATAAGTTGAATTTTTCCAGCTATTGCTTAAATGAACCGTCAATTATAGACAATTCAGGAATGATGCTGCTTAATTTTTTGATTGAGTTAGGGTTAAATAAAGTATATTTTGCGGGATTCGACGGGTATGACGCTGATAATAAAAAGAATTATGTAAATAGCGGTCTGGAGTATGCATGGACAAACGAAGATGTGGAAAATAGAAATAGATTAATTTCAGATATGATTAGTGAAAAAAGCAAAATGATCGATATTGAGTTTTTGACAAAAAGCTGTTATTTACAATAGAGTATAAGGAGAAAATCAATGAAAAAGGTGAGTGTTTTAATACCATGTTACAATGAGGTGGAAAATGTAGTTCCAATGAGCGAGGCAATCAGGGAATTGTTTGAGAGTCAATGTAAACAATACGATTATGAACTACTATTTATTGATAACGACTCAACTGATGGAACAAGAGATTTGTTATATGAAATTTGCGAAAATAATATAAAGGTTAAAGCGATTTTAAATGCTAAAAATTTTGGACAATTCAATTCTCCCTATTATGGAATTATGCAAACTACAGGTGATTGTACAATTTTAATGAGCTGTGATTTTCAGGATCCTGTTGAAATGATTCCAAAATATTTGGAACAATGGGAGCAGGGGTATAAAATTGTAATTGGTATTAAGAGCAGCAGTAAAGAAAATCGCATTATGTATGCTTTGAGAAGCCTATATTATAAGATGATTAAAAAATTTTCTGATGTAGAACAAATTGAGCATTTTACAGGCTTTGGATTATATGATAGAGATTTTGTTAATGTTTTAAGGAGTTTAGATGATCCTGCTCCATTTTTAAGGGGAATTGTTGCAGAGCTTGGATTTAAAAGAAAAGAAATTGAATATCAGCAGCCGCAACGTCGGGCGGGTAAGACGCATAACAATTGGTATAGTTTATATGACGCAGCAATGTTAAGCTTTACATCTTACACAAAAATAGGATTGCGTTTGGCAACATTTATGGGAATTGGGTGTGGAACAATAAGCGCAGTGATTGCGCTTATATATCTGGTGTTAAAACTTATATACTGGAATGAGTTTATTGCCGGTATGGCGCCTGTGCTGATTGGTATGTTTTTTTTGGGTTCCGTGCAATTGTTTTTTATCGGATTTATAGGAGAGTATATTTTAAGTATTAATCAAAGAGTAATGAGGCGGCCATTGGTAATAGAGGAAGGCAGAATTAATTTTGAAGAAAAAATGCCTAAGGAGGAGAAATAATGGCGAGGAGATATAATTGTTTAGTATGCGGTTCGGCTTTTTTTGATAAACCATTGCTGGAGTTTGATAATATGCCCGGTTCTGCACAGAACATTCCTGATAAAGACGAGCTGCAGGACGATAGTGGAATTTCTTTAAAGCTATGGCAGTGCGCAAGCTGCGGACTAGTTCAGTTTGATTGTATGCCGGTAACTTATTATCGTGATGTAATACGCTCCGGCGGATTTTCTACCACTATGGTTAATTTGAGAAGGCAGCAGTACAGGCATTTGATTGAGACATATCATTTAGAGGGAAAGAAGTTTATTGAGGTCGGATGCGGCAGAGGCGAGTTTTTATCTGTGTTGACAGAATTTCCTGTGGAGGCTTATGGTATAGAACACAAGGAGGATCTGGTAGAAATTGCACGAGGAGATGGACTTAAGGTTCAGAGAGAATTTTTGGGAAGTAAGGATATTGTTCTTGAGAATGCCCCCTTTGATGTGTTTTTATCCTTTAATTTTTTTGAACATCAGCCGGATCCTAACGGTATGCTTCAGGGGATATATCGTAATTTAAGAGATGGCGGTATTGGCCTGATTACCGTACCAAGTTTTGAATATATTTTAGAAAACGACGGATATTATGAACTAATTAGGGACCATTTAGTTTATTATACTTTTGATACATTAAAGTTTGCAGTTGAAAAAAACGGGTTTGAGGTTTTAGAGCAGGAGATGGTGAATAGAGACACTCTGTCGATTATAGTTAGAAAAAAGTCGCCGGTCAACGTATCCCGCATTAAAGAAAGCTATGCTTCTATTTATAAGCAGGTTAATGAATATATAGAAGGACTTAAAAATAATAAAAAATCTATTGCAATATGGGGCGCAAGCCATCAGGGATTTACATTGGCGTCAACTCTTAAACTTACAGACAAGATAGAATATATTATTGACTCGGCTCCTTTTAAGCAGGGCAAATATGCACCGGCATCGCACATTCCTATTGTTTCGCCGGATGAAGCGGTTAAAAATCCGGTTGATGCAATTATCATTATGGCGCCAGGGTACACTGATGAAATTGCAAAGATTATCAAAGAGAGGTTTGGAAAAGCTGTTCAGATTGCAGTGATGATGACAAATTGTCTGCAGATGTATGAGGATATAGAAAAATGAAGAATGTTATTATAACAGGCGCCACAAGTTTTTTGGGAAGAGAAGTAGTTAACGGGCTTTTAAAAAGAGAGTATAGGGTATATGCATTAGTAAGAGAACATTCCCCTAATTTAAAAAAACTTCCGCAAAATGACAGGCTGGTTTTGATTTCCGGCTCTTTAGATGAGCTAGATAAAATAAAGAATTATACAGATAGCGCCAATGTGTTTCTTCATTTTGCATGGGACGGTTCGGGAGATGCAGGAAGGCAGAATAAGGAAATACAATTAAAAAATACAGGGTATTCTATGAAGGCGTTGGAAATAGCGCAGCAATTGAAATGCAGACAGTTTATTTTTCCCGGTTCTCAAGCTGAGTATGGAATTTGCAATACTGAAATTACAGAAGAAACTGAATGCTGTCCCATATCTGATTATGGAAAGGCAAAGCTGAAGTTTTCAGAGGAGGCATTTGTTTTTTGCAAGTCTGTAAATATGGATTTTATACATTTAAGGATATTTAGCGTATACGGTTCGGGCGACCGTATGGGAACTTTAATAGATTCCTGCATACGTAAGTTTAATCAGGGAGAGACAATGAAAATGGGACCATGCAGTCAAAAGTGGAATTATTTATATATTGAAGATTTTGCCAATATTATAATGCAGTTAATAGAGAAGCATTGTCCGAGTGGAATATATAATGTAGCAAGCCATGATACAAGGACATTAAAAGATTTTGTGAAGGAAGTATATGAATTATCGAATCGTTCGGGGAGTTATTCTTTTGGCGAAGAAATAGCAAAACCTGAAGGTGTTCCGGTTTTAATTCCGGTAATCAATAAGCTGGAAAATGTAATAGGCCGGTATTCATTTACGACATTTAATGATGGAATTAAAAGAACTATGAGAGATGTGTTGACAGGAGGAGAGAAATGAAAGCATTTGTACTTGCAGAACCGGGAAAAGTTACATGGTATGATGCTAAAGAGCCTGAGTTGGTATCAAACGGTGCAATATTAAGACCTATTGCGGTTGCACCCTGTTCTTCGGATGTGCATACAGTGTTTGGCGGCGGCTCGAAAAAGCAGCCTAATCTTGTATTAGGGCATGAATGTATTGCAGAGGTTTTAACGGTTGGTGAAAATGTAAAGGATTTTAAACCAAAAGACAGAGTTGCAGTACCTGCGATTACTCCTAATTGGAGGGACAAAAGTATTCAGGAAAATAACTTTAACCATGCGAAGGCTCCCTTTTCAGGCCATCAGTTGGGAAGGTCGCAGCCGGGAGTTTTTTCTGAGAGGTTTTTAATTCCTGATGCTGATACAACCTTGGCTCATATTCCGGCGGAAATATCGGAAGAACAGGCATTAATGAGTGTTGATGTGGTGACAACCGGTTTTACAGGAGCGGAATATGCAGATATTAAAATGGGAGATGCAGTTTGTGTTATAGGTATTGGACCAATCGGTTTAATGGCTGTGGCAGGTGCAAAGCTTAGAGGGGCTGCGCGTATTATTGCAGTGGGAACAAGACCGGTTTGTGTTGAGCTTGCGAAACAATATGGGGCGACAGATGTCATAAGCTATAAGAATGGAGACGTTGTGCAGCAGGTTATGGATATGACAAATGGAATTGGTGTGGATGCTACAATTATTGCAGGGGGAAACGCTGAGGTTTTGACACAGGCATATGACATGACGCGCTATGGCGTTGGTACTATTTCCAATATTAATTACTTTGGAGGTACGGGATATTTACCGCTGCCTATTTTTTCCAGTGGACGCGGAATGTGTGGAAAAACTCTTCATATGGAGCTGGCAAAAGGCGGTCGGGTGAGAATAGAACGTATTATGGAATTGATTAAATATGGAAGAGTTGATCCGGCGCCTCTTGTTACACATCATTTGTACGGTCTTGACAAGGTAGAGGATGCATTATACATGATGAGGGACAAACCAAGCGACTTAGTTAAGGTTATGGTACATTGTGATTAACATGTGTTTTTTGATATTCGTAATTGAGGTGATGTTTTGCTTAATGTTTTAATGTCAACATATAATGGAGAGCGTTATATTGAGGAGCAATTGAAGAGCATATTTGAGCAAACCTATAAAGATTTTCATTTGTACATACGTGATGATGGTTCTGTAGATAATACAGTTCAGGAAATTAAAGATTATGTAAAAGAGAATCGGTTAGGTGAGAAGGTTACTTTTGTTGTTGGAGAAAATATCGGTTTTTGCAAGAGCTTCTTTGAGCTGCTAAGTATGTCCAAATGCGGTGATTACTGGGCTTTTTGTGATCAGGATGATTATTGGTATCCTGATAAACTAAAGCTTTCAGTGCAGTGGATGGAGGGTAAGGAAGATAAGACTATTCCGCTTTTGTATCACAGCGGATTTGAGGTTGGCAATCAGGATTTTTCAGAGAAGACGGTTTATAAGATGCCAAAAATAAAGTATGATTTTTACCAGTCCCTAGTCAGTAATATTTTCTTTGGATTTTCTATGGTAATTAATAAGCCGCTTTATGACAGGTTAATAATGGCCAATCCGGATGTAATAAAATACCATGATTGGTTTGCTGCTATGATAACTTCCGCCTTTGGGTATCACCATATCTCGCATCAGGTAATGGCAATTCACCGACAGCATGAGGATAACTCGTCACCGCTATATTTTTTTAAGAAGATTCCCGATGGTTTAAAGCTGCTGGGTGGGGATAATTTTTATACGCGCAACGCAAGGGAGTTTAAAAGGCTTTTTGGAGAAGAACTTAGCGCAAAGGAGTATGAGGTTTTAGAGTGGTTTCAGAATGAAGAGTATTCATTTGGAACAGCTATAAAAAAAGCATTTTATCCTCACAGATGGAATCCGCAGCTTCCTGTGGAGCTGGCGCTTAGATTGTTAATGTTAATCGGAAGAATATAAATATTAAAATAGACTTTTGTAACTGTGAATTTTGGGAATAATATAAGTTATAGGGAGGATTATCTGCCTGATATTGGTACCTTAAATGAAAATGTTATAAAGGACAGATGAGTACTTGCTAAATCAGGCGCTTGAGCAAGCTCATTTTGATGCTAAATAATGGTAATTCTCTTGTCACAAACAGTCGATTGTGATAAGATTGTAAATAGTTATCCGGCAGTACAAGGTAGTGCTGTTGTTATATCAGATGCGCTAAAGATTCGGATAGGAAAGTGTATGCTAAAGCAGTCTCGAAGTTTGCGCCAAGACTCGCAAGCGAGTCTTGAAAATAATAGTATTTTGGAGGATAGTGATTATGAAGATTTTAGTAACAGGCGGGGCCGGTTTTATTGGCGGTAATTTTGTACACCACATGGTAAATAAGTATCCTGAATATACAATCGTGAATCTGGATTTACTTACTTATGCAGGTAATTTGGAGACCTGTAAACCTGTGGAGGGCAAGCCTAATTATAAGTTTGTGAAGGGAGATATTGCAGACAGGAAGTTTATATTTGATTTGTTCGAGAAGGAGAAGTTTGATATTGTTGTAAATTTTGCAGCAGAGAGTCATGTGGACCGTTCTATTGAGAATCCGGAGATTTTTGTGCATACCAATGTTCTTGGTACCACAACCTTGTTGGACGCCTCTAAAGAATTTGGAGTAAAGCGTTATCATCAGGTTTCCACAGATGAGGTATATGGTGATTTACCTCTGGACAGGCCGGATTTGTTTTTTACGGAAACAACACCGCTTCATACTTCAAGCCCTTATTCCTCAAGTAAGGCGAGTGCAGACTTGTTTGTGCTGGCATATCAGAGAACATTTGGGCTACCTGTAACTATTTCCCGTTGCTCTAACAACTATGGTCCATATCATTTTCCTGAGAAGCTTATTCCGCTTATGATTAGCCGCGCTCTGGCAGACGAGGAGCTCCCTGTTTATGGCAATGGCGCAAATGTACGCGACTGGCTGCATGTACATGACCATTGCGAGGCTATTGATTTAATTATTCATAAGGGTAAGGTTGGCGAGGTTTATAATGTAGGCGGTCACAATGAGCGTAGTAACTTAGAGGTTGTTAAGACCATTTTAAAGGCGCTTGATAAACCTGAGAGTTTGATTAAGTATGTTAAGGACCGTCCGGGACATGATATGCGTTATGCTATTGATCCGACAAAGCTTGAGACGGAGCTTGGCTGGAAGCCTCAGTATACATTTGATACAGGTATCCAGATGACTATTCAGTGGTATCTGGATAATAAAGAGTGGTGGGAGAATATCATTTCAGGAGAATACCGCAATTATTTTGAGGAGATGTACAAGGATAGAGTGTAAAATAATAGCATAGGAAAGAGAGGCAGGTTGGAATATGAAGATACTAGTGACTGGTGTGGCCGGACAGCTTGGCCATGATATTATGAACGAATTAAGCAAACGCGGTATAGAGGCAGTAGGGAGCGATTTGGCGCCAAAGTATGCCGGAGCAGCGGATGGTACTGCGGTTACTGCTATGCCTTATGTGCAGATGAATCTGACGGATTCTGAAGAAGTGTTTGCTCGGATGATTTATGAACAGCCTACAGCAGTGATTCATTGTGCAGCATGGACTGCTGTGGATGCGGCTGAGGAAGAGGAAAACCGCCTTAAAGTGCGCAGTGTTAATTTTGCGGGAACGAAGAACGTGGCAAGAGTTTGCCAGGAGTTGGATATTCCGATGATGTATATTTCTACAGATTATGTATTTGATGGTAAAGGCGAGGAACCTTGGAAGCCCGATTGCGAGGATTATAATCCTATTAATGTATACGGAGAGACTAAACTTGCCGGAGAAACAATTGTTAAAAATTATATAGAAAAATTTTTTATTGTAAGGATTGCGTGGGTTTTTGGAATAAACGGTAATAACTTTATTAAGACAATGCTTAAGCTTGGTAAGAACCACGATACTATTAAGGTGGTAAATGACCAGATTGGAACGCCGACCTATACCTATGATTTGGCAAGGCTTTTAGTCGATATGATTAACACAGACAAGTATGGTTATTATCATGCTACAAATGAGGGCGGTTATATTAGCTGGTACGATTTTACAAAGGAGATTTTTAAGCAGGCTGTAGAGATGGGGCATGATGAATACAGTGAGGATAAGGTTAATGTTTTACCTGTGACTACTGAGGAGTATGGAGTATCTAAGGCTGCAAGACCGTTTAATTCAAGGCTTGATAAGAGCAAGCTTAAGGAGCAGGGATTTACCCCTCTTCCTGATTGGAAGGATGCAGTAAACAGGTATCTTAATGAGCTTAACTGGGATGAGTTATGATAACCTAAAAGCAGCAGGCAGTGCGATAGCATGAATTTGTTATACAATATAAGTTTTTGATAAAAATATGATAGGAGAATAAAGATGGGTAAGATTACAGTAACGAGATGTGATATTGAAGGTTTATGCGTGATTGAGCCAAAGGTATTTCCTGATGAGAGGGGATATTTTGTGGAAACTTATAATCGCAATGATTTTGAGGCCGAGGGACTTGATATGACCTTTGTTCAGGACAATCAGTCTATGTCTGTTAAAGGAGTTTTAAGAGGACTGCATTTCCAAAAGGAGTTTCCTCAGGGAAAGCTGGTGCGGGTTGTTGCCGGCAAAGTGTTTGATGTGGCTGTGGATTTACGTCCGGATTCTAAGACACTTGGCAAATGGTTTGGTGTTGAGCTGTCTAATGAAAACCAGAAACAATTTTATATTCCGGAAGGCTTTGCTCATGGGTTTGTAGTGCTTTCAGACGAGGCTGTATTTGCATATAAGTGTACTGATTTTTATCATCCGGGGGATGAGGGCGGACTTAAGTTTGACGACCCGGATATTGGAGTAGATTGGATGATTCCTGAAGGAATGACAAAAGAGGATTTGATTATTTCCGATAAAGACCAGAAGTGGTCAGGGATTAAGGATTATCTGGCAAGCCGATAGAATGATTGCTATATGAATATATTTTGAATATTGTATAAATGACAGGTGCCGCTTTTCTTATTATGTAGGAAAAGCGGCATTAGTTTTTATATTGTTTTAGTTTCCAATTAGATAATGCCAAACTGTAATATATCAATATTTTATAATGCGAAAACTGTAAAAAATAGTAATAATTTTTTGGATGGTAATATTTGTTACCATATGTAATATAAAGTATAATATTTGCAGAGGCGGAAGTAAGCCTGTGTATTAATTGTTTTATAATAATGGAGGGTAAGAGTATGGGACAAGGTTGTAAATCATTTTGGGTTATATGCGTATGTTTAAGTATAATGATTTGTGGAATTAAAATAGCAGATGCAAGTAAAATGGAAGACGTTAATGTGGATGTGTATCCGGCGGCGCATGTTGCCACATCGAATGCAGCTAAGGAATTCAAGGAGGTTTCCGGTGATGTAGTAAAGAAGGGGTTAAAACAGGAATGGGGCAAGCTTATTACTAAAAAGGGAAATCAGTATTATAAATATAAGCAGGGTAAATATGCAAAGGGAAAGTTTATTAAGATAGATAACAAAATGCATTATTTTAATAAAAAGGGAATTATGGAAAAGGGGTGGACTAAAAAGGGTGACGAATACTATTATTTTTCACTGGAAAAGGGTATACAGAGGTTTGACCGGGTGGTAGATGGAATCAAAATAAAAAAGGATGGTACAGTGGATAAGACATCCTACAATGTATCAAAAATTGAAACTATGATTACAGCAAAGCATATTATGCAGGATATCACTGAAAGTACAGATAGTAAGGAAGTAAAGCTTAAGAAGGCGTTTGACTGGGTGATGAAGCATCCATACCATCAGTATCGTAAGCTTAACAAAATATGGGAAAATAAGGGGTGGGAGATGATATTTGCAAATGATATGTTTAAGAAGGGAGATGGATGCTGTGTTTCTGAGTCCAGCTCCTTAGCATTTCTGGCAAACTCCATTGGGTACACTGCCTATGTGGGGCATGATACGAGTCATGCATGGTGTGAGATTGGGGGACATGTGTATGACACGCTGTTTGCTGAGATACGTGGATATGATAATTACTATAATGCACCATATAGTCGGGCAGGATTTCACAGGGTAGATAGAAGGAAGATATAGCTTTTTGTATAGGTAATGTGAAACAATTTATCAGATGGGAGAAGGCTCCCACTCTATAGATGGTGAGTAACATACTGGTATCATTGGGAGTCAATCCCTTATCTGATATACGCTCCGCGAGGATGCGCAAAGATTCAGATCAGAAGATGTCTGGGAAAGCAGACCTGAAGTTTGCGCCAAGACTTATAAGCGAGTCTTAAACATAAAAACAGCGCTGTCAAGTATACAGCGCTGTTTTTATGTAAGGCATTTGATAGTGAGTTCTAAGCAGCCATTTTGTTAATTTCATTCTGCATAATACAGTAGTTGACAATCCCTAAGCCGAGAGCCTGTAAAATAATAAACAAAATCGCATGGTTGCTGCTTGGAATGTTTTGTCTGGACTTCATAACATCTATGTTTTCGCCTCGTTTATATGCCCAATACCAACCGTATATATTGCAAGAGATAAGTGTAAAGACAAATGCTAATCCGCCGGATGCAGTTTCGTTATCTCCTGAATACTGCTTTAGTTCATCAGTAAGAACGATAAACCAGTAAATTCCGTAAATCCCACAGGTAATAAAGGAAAATATAACGCATAGCGCAATGTTTCTGTTCATAGTTTGAATCCTCCTATAAAATATTTATTGGTGTTTAAAAATTTATGATTAAATGCAAATATAGTATAAGCATTTAACCAAGCGCTAAAAATGCTACGAGAACTATTGTATCATATGTTTGGTAAGATGGCAATGAAATATGTTAGTATTTGCAGAATTTTGTGCGGTAATGTTCATTTTTGGATTTAAAAGAAATGTAATTGAGAATTTATGTTGTTTATGTTAGTTTATAATGTTAAAATGGGTAAAAGTGATTGTAATAGTCAGCGCAATTATTGAAAAGGGAATCAGAAATCATTCCATCCATATTATGATATGGATGATGATATAAAAAACTTAAAATATATCGGGAGATATATTGACAAATTTCAAAAATTGAGATAGGAGCGATGAACAATGAAAAAAGTAATAGCGCTATTAATGTGTATTTTTTTGGCAGGCTCGATGGCTGGATGCCAGAAGAAGACAGGCGATAGTAAAGACGCCGCCTCAGAGGATGCAGCTACGGAACAGATAGCAAAGGCAGATGAGGCAGAAGGTGATATGGATAATATGATTGAAAACGGAGATTTCTCTATTGGACAGGGAGCATGGAATACATACACTAACGGAGGAAGCGCAACTCTTTCGGTAACAGGTGAAGAAAAACAGCTTACAATTAGTATTACAGGCGTTGGAAGTGTGGAACATGGCGTGCAGGTATATTATGATGGATTTGGCCTTGATTCCGGCTGTAAATATAAGCTGTCTTTTGATATTTCTGCGGACACAGAGCGCACTGCGGAATGGCGCATCCAATTAAATGGCGGAGATTATCATGCTTATGTATCGGATAAGATTCCAATTAGCAGTGAAGTAACTCATGTGGAAAAGGAGTTTGAAATGACAGAGGCTTCAGATCCGCTTCCAAGATTGTGCCTGAACTTAGGTATGGTGGAAGGCTGTCCGGCGGACTTAGGCGAGCATACAGTATTTGTCGATAATTTTGAACTATATTTAATGGATTCCTCTAATAAGGCAGAGGAGACAGAGGATGTAGCGGTATCGGATATAAATCTGAATCAGGTGGGATATAGGATAAATGATATAAAGAAAGCAGTTCTTAGGGGTGATTCTTTTGATGAGGAATTTGAAGTTGTAAATGTTGCTTCGGGAAAGACTGTGTATACAGGTAAAATTACAGATGAACAGGATAACGACTATAGCGGAGAGCATGTGGCTATTGCAGATTTTTCAGATGTTAAGGAGGAGGGTACTTATAAGCTGGTAACAAAGAGTAATAAAGAGTCGGCGGAATTTGATATTGGGGATTCAGTTTATAAAGAGATTTTTAAGGACAGCTTTAGGATGATGTATTTACAGAGATGCGGAATGGAGCTTAAGAAGGAACAGGCGGGGGATTATGCTCATCCAAAATGCCACAGCAGTGAGGCGGTAATTTACGGAACGGATAATAAAAAGGATGTGTCAGGCGGATGGCATGATGCAGGAGATTATGGACGGTATGTGGTGTCGGGAGCTAAGACTGTAGCAGATTTGCTATTGGCATATGAGCAGTATCCGAAAGCGTTTTCTGATGATATGGGCATTCCGGAGAGCGGCAATGGGGTTTCAGATGTGTTGGATGAAGTGAAATATGAGCTTGACTGGATGTTTAAGATGCAGGATGAGAAGTCCGGCGGTGTTTACCATAAGGTAACATGTAAGCAATTTCCGGGGGAGGTAATGCCGGAAGCTGAAACGGAGGAGCTTGTTATTTGTCCTGTTTCAAATACTGCAACCGGAGATTTTGCAGCAGTTATGGCGATGGCGGCAAGGGTTTACAAAGATGTGGATAGTAAATATGCAGGCAAATGCTTAAAGGCGGCAGAAAATGCTTACAAATACCTTATGAAGCATCGTGACGAGGGAGGTTTTCACAATCCTTCAGATATAACCACAGGCGAGTATCCTGATGAAAACTGTAAGGATGAGATTTTCTGGGCGCTGGCTGAGCTTTATAAGACTACCGGTGATAAAATGTATCATAATCAGTTAAAGAAGGAGGAGATTTTGAGTGCAGCCGGTGGACTTGGCTGGGCAGAGGTTGGATACTATGGTGCATTTGCGTATCTGACCAGCAAGGATACAGATGCAGATTATAAAAAGCAGGTACAGGACAGAATTGATTATGCAATAAAGGATATTGTGGAGAAATCTAAGAAGGATGCATATGCAGCTACACTTGGAGATACTTATCCTTGGGGCAGTAATATGTCGTTTGCCAACAATGCAATGCTGTTGTTAATGTCGGATTCTATTTCAGAAAATGCAGAATATAATGAGATTGCAAAGGAGCAGCTTAATTACCTTTTAGGTAAGAACAGTAATGGATACTGTTTTGTGACAGGATATGGTTCAGTATCACCTACGCATACCCATCACAGACCATCTCAGGCGCTAGATAAGACAATGAAAGGAATGTTGGTTGGAGGAGCCAATTCTAATCTGGAGGATACATTTGCTAAGGCGCTGCTACAGGGAGAGGCGCCGGCTAAATGCTATGTAGATAATGAGCAGAGTTATTCCTGCAACGAGGTGACTGTTTATTGGAATTCACCGCTGGTATATGTGCTCAGTTCATACACAAAATAGGAGAGTATCAAGGAAGCCCCGATTTTGGGGCTTCTTTTTAAAAGGCTCTAAAAATACGAAAGGAAGGTGAAATTATTTGAAAAAAATTGAAGATCCCCAATTAAAAGAGCTGATTGAGTTTGTTTGTGTATGCGCAATTATAGGAGGTATAAGTGCATTTACATGGTCGGATAATATGGTTAAAAATATAATTGTAATGATAGTAAGCGCATTAGTATTGGCAATCATAAGGGTTACATTTATGTTTATCAAGCATTAAATGTTTTAAAAAATTAAAAACAACAGCACCGCATTATGCGGTGCTGTTGTTATTCTTGGGGCATGGCACCTTCAATACATCTTTTACATAAAGATATTATGCATATGTATTGATGAAGTTACCGGATAGTATATCCTCAAGCTCTTTGAGTTTTTTCTGAATCTCCTGCATTTTTGCATTTGTCTTAGCCATTGCGTCTTCTGAAGCGGCAATTTTGTCTGTAATATCAGAGTCGTCCATATTGGCAACTTCCTCTTTAATGGCTTCAGACTTTACTTGATTATCAGCATTTTTCTCCTGCGTCTTTTCTTCCTTCTTCTTTTCCTCTTTTTCTTCCTCTTCCTTCTTTTCTTTAATCTCCTCGAAGTGTTTATCTATATTATCCTTGGCTTGCCCGATTAATCCAACTGAAATAGATTTGGCGGTTTCTTCTTTAATCTGCTCAACCTGTTTTTCTGCATCCTTCATGGGGTAGACCTTTAGTGATTCTAAGTAAACCGTTTGTATCATGAAGGTGTTTTTATTGATATCATTTTGGCTTTTTTGCATATCCTCATGGTTTGCAAGCATTGATTCATTTATTCTGTTTGCAAATCCTTCGTAATCGGAAACGCCTTCTCTACTCCTAAGTTCATCTAAAGAGGCTGCTTCTTCATCGGTCAGCGTATACTCTCCTTTTTCAGCAAGGAAAGCTTTGTCAAGCAGCTTAGCTTCTTCGTCGGATATACCAAATTCCTCTTTTCTTGCCTGTTTCTCATTGACATTTTCTTTATAAGAGGAAAATGCTTTATCTAATAATTTTTTGTTTTCTACAAGCTCGTCCTTGTATTTTTGCATAGTATCGGAGAAAAAAGCCTCCTGCTTTTCAGCTCCGCGCATAATCTGACTAATCTGCAAATTAGCCATTTTCTGCGCCTGAATTACAACCGGATTATTTTCACCCTTGCCATTAAGCGGCCTGCGGATAAATGGGTTGGCGCCATTTTCCTGTCTGCTCATATTGATGTGTAAATCCATAATTATCGCTCCTTCCATGGAATTAAATGTAATCGGTACAAAGAAAATCCAGTTTTCAGTGTACTAATTAATATATCGGAATAAAATGATAAAAAATAATTCACATGTCATAAAACGACCATAAATTGCATTAAAGCGCAAATAAAAATTGTGAGCAGAGCGTGTGTTTTTGTGGACACTAAATGAAAGGTATGTTACCATTATTTTAGCTGTAAAAGGCACTTTATGTAAAAAGGAGGGTGGTTTTTGTTGAGAGAGCTAAGGAGAAAAAAAGAAGAACTTGGACATATGATAGAGAAAAGGAGAAAATGTCAGGAAGAAAAGGAGATGCTTGAATTTGAATTGATGAAGGCGCAATTTCATTTAGATCATTTGCCTTACAGAAAGGAAATGGCCGCTACCGATACTTCAATGCGGATGGTTTTTTTGGTTCCTTTGATTATTATTGTGGTAAATTATATCATAGTTTTTATTAAAATGGTTCATTACATTAATAAAGGGGAGTTGGATAGAGCCAACGGATTCACGCTGCTTATAGCGGCGGTAGTAGTGCCATTTGGCGCAATTTTAATATTTCGCCTGTTTAGACAGCAGTATTCTAATATAGGCAGTTTTTTTAAGTTGGGAAACTTGTTTAATAATATGGGTACAGACACTTTTGAAGAGGACCGGCAGAAAACATTAAAGCAGATTTCAAGCCTTCTTACGAAAATTTCGGATTTAGAGGAGGATATAGACCAACAGCGCGAGCAGGAAAAGAAGTTTCGTGTTGAGATTGAGCGGTATAAGGAAAGCTTAATAGAAGCAGGACTTTTTGATGCGAGAGAATTGCAGAAATCGAAAAAGCCGGATAAAAAAACATACAGCTACCAGATTATTGAGCCTGTCATGACTAAGGGGCAGTTGGAGGAGGCGCTTGGGTCTATAGATAGGGAGATAGAACAGATAGAAGCTCATATTAAGGAGCTGAATGAGAAGGATGATGAATTTGCATGGCAGCAGCAGTGCATTGACGCAAAGTATAAGAAATGGACTTCCGACGCAAAGCATCTTTTGATATTTTTTGTATGTATTGTTATGATTCAAAAACTGGTGGAGCTTTTTTCGGATGTGTTTACTACGTTGGTTGCAGGAGTGGGAATGACTGTTACTCTAATAGGCATTTACCGTTTGTTTAAAAGTTATAAGGACATGCTTATCCCGGGCCTTATAGAAAATGAGAACGATTTGGTTGGAACTTATGTATTTCAATATGGTATTGTTCCTGTAAAGCAACAGAGATTTGAGAATAATAAGGAGCTTAAACGCTATAAGCAAAAATTGATTAATGCAAGAGACAAGAAGATAAAATTACAGGATGAAAATGAAATGTAAGAAGGTTTTAGTATGCCTATCAAAATATGGGTATAGAAGAGAAACAAAGATATAATCGTCATTTTAACAATATTGTAAATTAAAGCGGTTCAAAAGGAGAATATACCATATGTAAATGACTGGATTGTGCATATTGAAAATATTACTCAATATGTTAATGATTTAAAGGGTAAAAGAGATATGGGAATTGATATTAGTCCGTATATACCTCAAGAGAAAATCTATTCCTGTGAATTTGCGGTAAACTGCACTGATAAAAAAGCAACGAAGAAAAACGTAATCCCATAATTGAATAATGTGCGGCAACCGTTCAGAAAGCATAAGCGACCGTAAAAAGCACCAGTATTTCGCAGTAATGTGGGATACCGGTGTTTTTCTGTATGTATCTAATCAGCAGAAAATCAAAGAGGGGTTGGAAAGGCAATTGCAGCTGTGGTATTATTACAAAATTGTCACCATTTTTTTCATCTTGGAGTCATATTACTATTGTACTATATATGTAAATACAAACAGGAAGGAAATGAAATTATGGAAATATTACGGTGTGAAAATCTTTCAAAAGTTTATGGAACCGGAGACGCAAGCGTTAAAGCTTTAGACAACGTATCCTTCAGCGTAAAGAAGGGAGAGTTTGTATCAATTGTGGGCCCGTCCGGCAGCGGCAAATCGACCTTGCTGCATATAATAGGAGGCGTAGACAAGCCGACAAGCGGTAAGGTATTTATCGGAGATACTAATATACATACCTTGAACGAAAATAAGCTTGCTATCTTTAGAAGAAGGCAAATCGGACTTATATATCAGTTTTATAATTTACTTCCGGTGTTAAATGTAGATGAAAATATAATACTTCCACATCTTTTAGACGGAAGGGCAATGGATGAGGAGCGGCTTGATTTGATAGTGGAGCAAATGGGACTTACCGACAGGCGCAACAATTTGCCAAGCCAGTTGTCCGGCGGACAGCAGCAAAGAGTGTCTATCGGACGCGCTATATTTAATCATCCGTCAATCGTTCTGGCGGATGAGCCGACGGGAAATCTGGACCGGAAAAACGGAGCAGAGATTATAAGGCTTTTAAAGGAATCGAACCGCGCCCAGAAACAGACCTTAATATTGATTACGCACGACGAGAGTATTGCGCTTCAGGCAGACCGGATGCTTTGCATTGAAGATGGGCGCATTACCAGGGATGAGCAGATTCGTGTTCTGGGAGGTGATTAATAATGGTAAAAAGAGAAAGAAATATAAAGACCGGAAAATTTGCGCGTCATAGAAAAATTAATATTGTTCATTATGTTACAAGGCAGTATATGCAGATTAATAAAAAACGTACATTTACTACATTTATAGGAATTATGTTTATGGTAATGCTTATGACATGCGTCTTTGTTGGAAAGGATACCGCTGTAAAATACTTGCAGAGTATGGCGGCGGCAAAGCAGGGAAGCTGGCATGCAATAATATATGATGTTAATAAAGAAAAGCGCAATCAGGTGGAGCGGCTTGAAGGTGTGGACAGAGCGGCTGCTTCCGTTGATTTTGGTATGGCGGAGTTTGACCGGTCAAATAATGAAGAACGTCCATACCTTAACTTTAAGGCATATGAAAAAGATTGTTTTAATTGGTATAATATAATGGTTACAAGCGGCCGCCTTCCGCAAAATAAAAATGAGATTATTGTCAGTAAGGCATGTATAGACGACGGTTCAAACCTAAAAATCGGGGATACGGTGGAGGCTGAATTTTTTGAACGTACTATTACCGGAGTACAAAAAGACAGTAACGTTACAGTATTTCCTTATTATGGTTTTGAAATTAAAAAAGGTGAAACATTAGCTCCTCCGCAAGATTTTATGTATGTTGAGAATAATGAAGATCTTCAAGAAAATAAGGAGTATACCGGTAAAAAGGAAACTTATACTGTCGTGGGATTTATGAAAACGCCTTTTTTTGAATCCGAAAACGGGGCGGCATATACTGCAATAACATACTTAGATAACGAGACAGCCAAGACAGTGGAAAACATAAATATTTCATTAACATTTGTGTTTGATATGAAAAATGATGCAATGTCTAATTTAGAGGAGCTTATGGATATTGTTGGCGACGCTCGGTTAGAGTACAACGATTATGTTTTAATGTTTTCAGGAGATTCGAGCGATAGTACCTTTTATTTGTTAGTAAATATAATGACTGTATTTTTTGTAGCGTTAATTATGCTTGCATCAATTATTCTTATTTACAATGTTTTTAATTTATCGTTTCGAGAACGCTGCCGGTATCTTGGAATGCTGTCTTCGGTTGGGGCAACTGCAAGGCAGAAACGCAGCAATATATATTATGAAGCGTTTTATTTGCTTGTTCCCGCGCTTTTTGCAGGTATATTGCTGGGCTTTGTAATTATAAAAGCGGGAATGTCTATGCTTAAGCCATTTATTGCACAGTTTTTGAGTTTGTTGAATTTGGATGAACCGGCTGCAGTTACCCTATGTATAAATGTCAAAGCAATTTTGTTAATTGTAATTGTCAGCGTGGTTACTGTTTTGATTTCTTCATTTTTACCTGCAAGAAAAATCGGTAAAATCGGCGCGGTGGAGAGTATACGGGGAAATGAAAATCAAAAAAATAAAATATACAGGATACAAAAAAGAAATATAAAATGGTTTGGAGCAGAAGGCTTGCTTGCAGGCGCCGGTTTAAAGAGACAGGGAAGGAAGAAAAAAAGTATAAGCCTTTCTATTATTATTTTTATGGTTATTTTACTTGTGACTGCATTTGGCTCCGGCGCAATCCACAAAGTAGCGGATAATAAGACGAAAAATTATAATCTTTCTCATAAGTTAAAAGAAAATCAAGGCTGTTTAAGTTTTTTGCCCGACCAAAGCGATTTGACAAAGGAGGAATATTTAAATAAGCGCAGAGGATATGATACGCTTAAAGAAGAACTTAGAAATAATCCTAATGTGCTTAATATGCAAGAGATTTCTGAATCAATGTTTGTGGGAAGCGTGGATAGCAGCGTATTAAGCGGTGAATATTGGGATGCGTACTATGATGTCATTAAGCAGTATTATGATAATAATTATACTAAAAAAGAATTTGAAAAGGAATATAAAGCCGCTTATAACCATGCAATAAACGTAATAGCAATGGATAACAAGACTTTGTCTGATATTGCGGACAAGACCGGAGCGGATTACGAAAGCCTTATAAATAAAGAACGCGCAGGGGCAATTGTGATAAATGAAGCGACGCTTTCAAATGATAATTTGATTGATACTGAAAGAAAAGCCGGAAAATACCGCTGCCATGATATTATGCAGGTTACGGATTTAAAGCAAGGCGACCATTTTGATGTGAATATTTATTCTGACAAAGAGGAGAAGGAAGTACCACTTAATTTTCAGATTGCAGGCTTTGCCGACAATGAACAGCTTAAAGATTATATTTCTGTATTCGGAGAGCGTATATGGATTATTATAAGTATTGATACTGCTAAAAGAATGGTCGGTATTATGGGAGATTATGACGCAGGTCAGATATTTAATGAAAATGTTATAATTACTGTGGATAATAAGCATATGGAGATTTTAAACAAGTTAAAGTCTTTTGAGGGAGATAACAGCAATGGAATCAATTTTATCAATAAAGATTTATTAGAAGCAAATAAAACTATGTCGGAGGCATTAGTAAAAATTGCGGATATTATGCTGATATGTTTTGTGTTGCTGGCGTCTATTATTTGCCTGATGAATATAGGCAACTCCATAGGAGGGAGAATGGCGGAGCGCAGGGGAGAATTTGCGGTTATGCAGTCGGTTGGAATGACAAGAGCGCAAATGAGAAAAATGCTTATGCTTGAGTGCGCGGGAATTTTGACAGAGGGAATTTTTATTGCTTTGGTTATCTCTGCTTTATTGATGTTTTTTATACAGAGGGTATTTATCTCTTTGTTTGGATATATAACGCTTAAAATTCCTGTGGCTTTAATGCTTTTGGCGGTGGTGTTTACTGCGGCGGCGGTTGTTGCCATAACGCTTTATTCATTTGCAAGACAGGATATCAGCAAGATTAGATGGGAAAGCGTCTGATAAAGCAAACATTAAGTTTGCGCCAAGACTCATAAGCGAGCCTTGAATTTTACTGCTTATGCATTTTATAATTGTGTAAATAGGAGTAAAATGTTAATGTGTTATTTAGATAGTAAGAGGATAGAGGTGCGGCGCATGACAGTTCTGATAGTAGAAGATGATGAAATGATATTGGATGGCCTTAATTATTCACTCATGCAGGAGGGTTATGATGTTTTATCGGTATCAGATGCGGCAGGAGCCAAGTCGCTTTTAGCAGAGGGAAGACAGATTGATATTTGTCTGTTAGATGTCATGCTGCCGGATGGCAACGGTTTTGATATTTGCAGTCTTATCAGGGAAAAAAGCGATGTGCCTATTTTGTTTTTGACTGCATGTGACGACGAGGTGAGTACGGTGCGGGCGTTGGAAACGGGAGCGGATGATTATATTGCCAAGCCCTTTCGTATCAGGGAGTTGCTTGCACGTATGAACGCCATTTTAAGGAGAATCGGCAGAGGCGGCCAAAGGGAAAACAGTATTGTTGCAGTTGGGGAAAATCAGGTGAACCTTCAGACGGGAAAGGTGTATCGCGGAAATGAAGAAGTGATTTTGACTGCTATGGAATATAAGTTATTGCTGGTATTTATCAATAATCGGGGCCGGATTTTAAGCCGCTCACAGATTCTCAACCAGATTTGGGATGAGGCTGGGGATTTTGTAAATGACAATACTCTTTCGGTTTATATAAAGCGGCTTAGAAATAAGTTGTCTGATACAGAGGGACAGCAGTTGATTCAGACAGTTAGAGGCGCGGGATATCGGCTTAATTAAGGCCGGCGTATTCCACCGGTTTTAGACAATAGGCGGTTCGCTTAATATCTCAAACTCTGCGCTTAAAGTTTTTACATGGGGAGGTTTGTATGGAAATAATAATTCAACTTATTATAATAATTATTACAGCCATAGCGTGTTTTTTTGCAGGAAGTTATCGCATTTCCTGCTTTTTTCTGTGCGCCTGTATTTTTTTGCTGTTAATGACAAATGTGTTAATAAGAAAGTACAGGGAGAGGCAGTTAGAGCAAATGATTATGTATTTGACAAAGCTTCAGGATAATATGGAGCTGCCTGAGCTTGAAAGCATAAACGAAGGACAACTTGGAATTTTGCAGAGCGAGATTTATAAGCTGGTGGTTTTGTTTAATGAACAATCCGGTATAGCGATGCGCGATAAAGCTTATCTTGCGAATATGTTATCGGATATTTCCCACCAGATTAAGACGCCCATTGCTGCCATCACGATAATGGCAGATTTGCTCAAGGAGCCGGAGCTTACAGAGGACAAAAGGCTTGAGTTTATAGGGAAAATAGATAAGCAGGTGACAAAAATTAACTGGCTTATACATAATTTACTGGTGCTTTCCCAACTGGACGCCAATGTGCTTAAAATGAAAAGGGAGAAGGTGGCGGTTTCAGCAGTTTTGAAGAAGGCGCTCCAGCCATTGGAGCTTCTGGCAGAGGTAAAAGGAGTAACAGTTTTGCTTAAGACTAGCGAATCTATGGGAAATGAAATGGATATCATTTGTGATGAGGAATGGATGACGGAGGCGCTTTCAAATATTATAAAAAATTGTATTGAACATACACCGTCAGGCGGGGAGGTTAAGATTGTTGCGACACAAAGTAATTTCTCTACTGATATTGTCATTAGGGACAGTGGAAATGGAATTGCAAAGGAGGATTTGCCACATATATTTGAGAGATTCTATAAGGGTAAGCATGGAAATAAGGGGAGTGTTGGAATTGGACTTTCAATGGCGAAACAGCTTATTATGAATCAGAATGGTGTTGTTTCTGTAGAAAGTAAAGAGGGTATAGGAAGCACCTTTAGGGTAAAAATTTATTCTGATATTAAAATGTAAAATAAATACTAACGATTGTATACCGCATTATATTTAACTGCTTTTAACAGTTTGAATAATATTAAATTGTATGGTAAAATTTTTAAAATAAATTCAGGAGGATTGAAAATGTCTAAAATAAAATGCCAGAGCTGTAATAAGCGGTTTGAGTATGAAATGCATAATGGAATCTGTCCTAAGTGCGGCGCA
>CANQSN010000019.1 GCA_947626505.1 uncultured Lachnospiraceae bacterium | reverse complement strand
TATGAGGAGAAACGCATTGAGTTAAACAGCCTGTATAAGCAGCGGAAGGAGGCAATAAAGGCAGAGTTGTCTGTGGTGGAAATAGACCGGCAGATTTCCGAGGTTTCAAGGGAAAAGTATCAGTATACCAGTCTGATTGGCTTAGAGGGAAATGTTTTGGCAAAACAGGATATGCAGATAACAGATGTGAAGGTTTCCTTGGGTTCAAGCTCCGGAGAGGACGCAGCTTTTTTAGGCAGCCCCTTAAGCGGTAAGTATAATCTTATGGCGCAGGTTTCTAAGGAGGACGCAGCCTTTATTAAAAAAGGGGAGCAGGGCATGGTGCAGACGACAGCCGCAGAGGAGGGGGAATATTTTGAGGTAAAATCCGTATCCCAGAATCAGGAAAATCCATTTGCCTATAATGTGCGGATGCGTGTGCCCGCAAAAAAATATAAAATAGGGGCCAGTGTAAATGTAACCTTCACTCGGACCTCCGAGCAGTATGATTACTGCGTGCCATGGAGTGCAGTGCGGACAAACGCAATGGGAACAAACTATATTCTGGTAACTAGGAGTAAAGATACTCTTTTGGGAGAAAGCATTACCGCCCAAATGGTGGAGGTCGTCATACAGGAATATAACGATACGGACTGCGCTGTTTCCGGCAGCAGCTTGTCAAAGGATATGAATATTATTATCAATTCAGATAAACAGGTAGAGGCAGGTGATGTTGTACGCTTAAAGGAAAATTAAAGAAAAGGAAGTCAAATGTGTATCGAATAGTGATTTCTGTGCTTTTGTGCATGGCGGCCGGCAGGGCGGTATTATCTTTTAGCGCGCTGGAGCAACAGGAAAAAATTGCATCCAGATGTCAAGTGGCGTATCTTAATGGGCAGGACACAATAGATTTTCAAGAATTAAAAGAAAAAAAGAATGAGCTTGCCTGTTTGATTGGGGGATATCAGGTAAATGAGAGCCAACAGCTAAGGGGGTATGAAAGCTTAAGGGAAAGGCAGGCGGATGTAGTAAGGGTTGATTTTGAATCGGACTGTCTGTTTTCCTGCGGAGCGCAGCTATGTACAGAGGATTTTTCCGGATGTCTGCTGGATTCTGATACTATGTATACGCTGTTTGGAACAGGAATCCCGTCAGGGCAGGCGGTTTTGTGGCAGGGCAGACAGTATACGGTGCGGGGAATCCTTCATTCGGAGCAGCCTCTCATGGTCATACAGTGGCGGGAAGGAGGGCAGGAGGAAAAGGGGATATCCGGAATTTTGCTCTCCTGCAACGAGGAATTATACAGAAATCAGAATATGGAAACTTTAGAGAGGGTATTTTCTAATATAGAGGCGCAATATTATGTAAAAGATTATATGAATCTGTTCAATTGGATAGAGCTGCCTGTAAAATGGTCGGATTTTGGGCACTGGAAGACATGGTTGGACAATATTAATACCAGAAGAAAAGAGATTATGTACCGCAAAAAGGATGTGATAGAGAATTATTTTGTTCAGCGTATGTGGGAACAGCTTGGATATGGTTTATGGACAGGTTTTCTGCTCATTGGAGTGATTCTCATATGGAAGAAAAGAAAGCGGACTGGAATACCGTCCGTAAAAGCGGTAAAACGAAAATTGGAAAGAGAAGAATAAAAACGAGGTGAAGAAAATGAATACTATAAAAAAGATGATGATATTTATGCTGGCTGCACTGTGCGCTCTGCTTGGAGGCTGCGAAAAAAAGACCGGAGACCGGATTGCAGGAGAAGCTGGAGTAAGCAGTCCGGATAAGGAATTTGCAGAAATCCAGAGAGAACAGATTCCCGATTTTAAGGGCTCTCTGGGATTTATGACAGCGCAGTCCGGCACATGGTATATATTGGGAACAAAGGCGGATGATTACTCACAGCTTGCAATTTATACAACTAAGGATTCGGGAAAGAATTATAAGGAGGAACCGACGAACACGATAAATCAGGCGTTAGGCCTTGATGAAAATGCGATGCTTCTGACTGCAGACCGCTTCGAGGACGGAGGGGTTGTGCTGGCCTATAAGGTTATGGAAGGAGAGGGAAGCGGTCAGCATTTGGCATATATAAAGGCGGACGGTACGGTTAAAGAGGCAGAGATGGCAAAAGAACAGTCAGTGAAGAGCGTCAGGGCTTCTTACGACCAGCAAAGCTACTATCTAAATACCGGCGGCATGCTGCTTGAATTTGGCCTAGACGGAAAACTTAAGCAGCAGATTTCTCAATCCAATATACTGGATTTCTGCGAAATGGGGGAAGCTATGGCAGTGCTTGGCACAGAGGAGCTTTGTACCTATAGCCTTTCAGATGCGAAACTTCAGCAGACTTATACGACTTTGTCGGAAAATCTGCCGGAGCAGTTGGAAATCGCCCAGACAAGAGTGAATGGCGTGATAGGCATGTGCAGCCGCATAATGAAGGCGGTGGATAAAAAATCAGTGTATTTGATGCTTTCAGACGGTATTTATCGGTATACTTTGGGAAGTAATCTGTTAGAATATGTGGTTTCAGATACGCATACTCAGTTTCAGAATCAGGATACAATGATGGTAGATTTTAATGTGGAAAGCGATACGGTATTTCATACATTGGTAATGTTAGACAGCGGGACTGCTGTGAACCGTTATGCCTACGGAGAGGAGCCGGCGACGACAGAGATGGCGGCGTCTTCAGGGAGTGCAGACAGTATCTCTGTGGAGAGGGAAACCGTAGAGAATTTAAAAGGGGAAATTACAATCTATATGCTTCGGCCTGCAGATTATATGGATTCGGTTGTACAGGCATACCAAAGCGTGAGGCCGAATGTGACCGTCAATATGGAGGTTGGCATAGATGAGGACAGCAACACCACAGTGGATGAAGCGGTTAATAAACTGAATACGGAGCTGTTATCCGGAACCGGTCCGGATGTGATTGTATTAGACGGACTGAATGTAAATACCTATAGTAAAAACGGTATGCTCGCAGATATCAGTGACATTTATTCTAAGATATCCGCTGACAATCCCTCCTGTGCGCAAAAGATAATCGGAGCATATAAGACAGGAAAGTCCGTATATGCAATTCCTTCCAGATTTTATGCGGCAGGTCTTTTGGGATATGAAAAGGATATACAGAAAATTACAAGTTTAGATGCTTTGGCGGAGTATGTATCGGATAATGAACCGGCTATCGATAACGCCTTGAGCATATTTACGAAGGAGGAGTTGTATGCCTCGGTATATCCCGCATATTCCGCTAAAATCCTGTCTGCGGACAATCAATACAGTGCAGAAGCCATGCAAGAATTTCTTACAGGTTATAAAAAGGTCTGGCAGGCGCTGATGGAGCAGACTAGTGAAGACGAGCTGCAGCAAAATGAGGAAAATACAGAGCATTTTCCGTACTATGAGTGGGAAATGCGAAGTGTGGAGGGCTTGTGGGTTCCGGAGGCGACAAAGCAGAAGGTTGCATTCAGCGTTATCACAAGACCGTTAAGAACCGTAGAGCTGGCGGCGATTATGGAGAGGAATCAGGACTATGTGTTAGACGGTGGCAGCATGGGCGTGTCAAACACATTTGTTCCCAAATATGTTGTCGGATTGTCTTCCAAAAGTGACGCCGCTGATTTGGCTAAGGATTTTATTAAGGAGATGTTCACAGTAGCAGAGCAGACCGGCTCGGAAATGGACTATCCACAGGGATTGCCGGTGAATCTGGATGCCTATGCATATTATTGTGAAACCCTTCCGCCAGATACCCTGCTTGGCGGCGTGGTAGACGGGGTTAATACAAGCTATCACTTTGAGGTTGCCCCCGAATACAGGAACCGTTTTAAAGAATATTTTATGACAATGGAAAATCCGGCGAATATGAATGAGATGATAGAGGAAATGATATTTGAAAAACTGGACGCCTACTTAAATGATGAGATTTCGATTGAAGATTATATGGACGGAATCAATTCAAAAATGAATTTATACCTGTCTGAATAATAAAAAGTTTTTTCTCCTTAAAAAATAAGGCTGGTCGTAGAGGCCGGTTTTATTTTTATATAAATATTATATTTTTGTTTTGTCATTCTTAATTATTTGTGCGCATATACATTCAAAAAAAGCTGGATTTCGTATGCAGTCACAAAAATTAGATGCGGAGCTTAATCTTGCATTGGACATTTCAAATGCTGAGCGGGAAAAAAGCCAGAATTTGCAGGTGGGATATAATGAAAATACCAGAGAGTGGGATTTGATTATCAGATATGTAGGTAATATTGATTTTTTAAGCGAGAGGTATGGCGCAAGGGTACAGGAGCTTTTAAATGGATACGCAGTTATAACAATAGGAGAGGATTACATAGACGAGCTTATAACATATGAGGAGATTATTTATGTGGAAAAGCCTAATAATGTGTATGTTAATGTTGAGGAGGCTATAAGCGCCTCCTGCATTAACAGGCTTACATTGCCGGATATAGGACTTACCGGTGAGGGAGTTATTGTGGCGGTTATTGATTCGGGCATTGATTATGCTCATCCGGATTTTAGAAATGAAGACGGTACCACGCGTATTTTGGAACTCTGGGACCAGTCGGGGACGGAGGGTGCGCCGCCGGAGGGGTATCGTATTGGTACGTTATATTCGGCAGAACAGATTAATGAAGCTCTTGGTAAGCTTAGGATACCTGAGCAGTTATCTATTGTTCCAGAGGTGGATATAAGCGGACATGGTACATTTGTGGCTGGGGTGGCTGCCGGAAATGGAAGGGCTTCTAACGGACAAAACAGAGGAGTTGCATGGAAAAGCGACCTTCTGGTGGTGAAGCTTGGCAATACCAGAAAAGAAGGCTTTCCAAGGACTACAGAGCTTATGCAGGCAGTTGACTATGTAGTGAGGTATGCAGTCAGGGTTAAAAGACCGGTTTCTATAAATTTAAGTTTTGGAAACAATTATGGTTCGCATGACGGACAGTCTCTTTTGGAAACCTATATTAATAGTGCAGTGGATTCAGCGCTTGCAAATATATGCATTGGCTCCGGAAATGATGGCGACAGCGGTAAACATACATCTGTTCAATTGATGGGAAATATTGCTGCAAGCGTCCCCTTTTCTGTGTCTCCTAATGAGAAAGCATTTAATATACAAATCTGGAAAAATTATGTAGATGTATTTAATATTTCGCTTATGGCTCCCGACAATTCTATGCTGGGGCCATTTCCAAGTATTTTAGGTGTGCAGCAGTATTCTGTTCTTGGAACGTTAATCAATGTTTATTATGATTTTCCAAAACCGTACCAGCTTGCACAGCAAATTTATATTGATTTTATTCCTAAAACAGATTATGTGTCTTCAGGGGAGTGGAGAATTGTATTGACGCCGGAAAACATTATAGATGGAAAGTGTGATTTATGGCTGCCGGTATCCGGAACAGGAAATCCTGATACAAGGTTTTTGATTCCAACTCCTGACGGTAGCCTGACTATTCCTTCTACTTCGGCAAATGCAGTTACAGTGGGAGCCTATAACAGCAGGACTGACGCATTGGCGTCATTTTCCGGCAGAGGCTATACAAGAATCGGGGACATTAAACCGGATTTGGTAGCTCCGGGAGTAGATATACTTTCATGCTCGCCGGGCGGGGGATACACTATAAAGAGCGGTACCTCCATTGCAACGCCTTTTGTTACAGGAACTGTTGCTCTTATGATGGAATGGGGCATTATAAGGGGAAATGACGCCTATTTGTATGGGGAAAAGGCAAAAGCATATCTGCAACGAGGGGCAAGGAGGCTTAGAGGGTATGCGCAGTTTCCCAATCCGCAGGTTGGATATGGCGCATTATGCGCAGCGGAAAGCATACCATGAATTAAGAAATAATCCAATACAAAGTCAAATAGAATAAAAATAGAAAACTTAAACAAATTTTAATCAAGAAGTAAACGTAAGCTTGACATAGAATTACACCCTGCCATAATTATATGACAGGGTGTAATTAGGTAGGGTAATTTGTAAATTTTGTATTGCTACATGCTCTAATATTTTTCTTTCATTTTATAGCTTCGCGCTTTACCATAGGTTTTCGTTTTGCCATTATTTTTATATGCCCGAACATAAATTTTTGGAGATGAATATTCGTAGTAGTCGTAAATATCTTTAACTACACACTTTGTAGTATTGCGTCCCTTAACAGTTGCAATGGTTTCATATCTGGTGTAAACCTGATAACCGTCTGCGGAATCGGCTGGAGTCCAGCTTATCTCGTATTTGTCAACAATCTTTTTTATCTTTATGTTTCCAACCATAGATGGCGCGGAGCCTTTGCTTACAAATTTGCATTTTGCCTTTTTGGCAATGTCAGGGGCGTTTGTGTTAGACCAGCCCTTTATTGTTATATTCCTGTTAAGGCCTTTAATTTCCATATTCATAATAGAGGAAGGCAAATCAATAGTTCTAAGCGCATCGCAGTTGCGGAAGCGCATTTTGATAGTGTTCAATTTGCCTTGCTTTACAATTACTGTTTTGAGCTTTGAGCAATTTGTAAATTGGTATATATTATATGACGAGCGCTTCACATTTTTTGAAATAGTTAAGGAGGTTAACTGATTAGCATATTGGAAAGCAGTATCATCAATGTACCTTGTGCTTTCCGGTATAACATAAGCGCCTGACTTTTTAGGCGGATAAAATGTCAGGGTATTGTGATAATCATCAAATAATACGCCGTCTATTGAATAATAATTCTTGTTCATTTTTGCAACTTTAACAGATTTAAGATTGCATGTTGACTGAATGTTTTCTAAGTATCCCGCACTCTTTACGGTAGCCGGCAAAGTAATTTCTGTTCTTTTTAGAGGAACCCTCTTTAAGTATTGTACCTTTTTGTCAAACAGCAGTCCGTTTTTTGTTGTAAATTTAGTGTTGGAATTTGGTATTTTAATGTCGGTAAGGCGGTTTGTATTAAGGTTCCTATTTAAGTTTTTAAGCTCTTTTGGAAGCTTTAATGTTCCGCGCTTATTAACAGGATAAAATAACATTTTCTTTTTGTCCTTCGTATATAATACACCGTCATGGGAGGCGTATACTGTATTTGACTTAGGAATATTGATACTGCTTATATTGTCCGATGACAGGTAATCAGATGTAAACCATGAGCCCATATTAAGCTTTGTAAGCGTTGCGGGCAGATTAATATCCATAAGCTTTATGCAGTTGTCAAATAAATATGCATCGCACTTTGTCATTGAATCCGGTAATGTGATAGAGCTGATATGGGAATGATAAAGCGCTTTCTTTTGGCATTTTACAACGCCATCAGGTATCTTTAAAGCTCCTCGCTTATTTCCCGGAACCTGAATAACTGTAGTTTTGTCTTTATTCATAAGTAAACCGTTTGTACTGCTGTATTTTTTATTTCCGCTTGCAACCGTTATGTTTGTTGCAGCTCCTCCAAATGCGCAATCGCCGATGGTATTAAGTTTAGCGCCAAGGCGCACGTTTCCAAGCTCCTTACAGTCCAAAAATGCGCCTCTGCCTATATAAGTGAGGGAAGCGGGCAGCTTTATATTAGCCAGCTTTTTACAGCCGCTAAAAGCATGGGTATCAATATCTGATAAAGAATTAGAGCCTGTAACGGTGGTAAGCTTGGTACAATTATAAAAACAGTCGTAAGGAATCTTGTAGTAATTTTTAAGGTTTACTTTTTCAAGGCTTGTGCATTCCTTGAAAGCATTGCTTCCAAGAAATTTTAAATTGGAAGGAAAAGTAATGCTTTTTATGGAGGTGCAGTATGCGAAAGAAGAATAGCCGATACTTTTTAGGGAAGAAGGAAATGAAATACCGGAAAGCGAACTGCATCCATAAAATGCCGAATCATCTATTTGCGATAGTTTAGAGGGAAGCTTAATATAAGGCAATTTTACACAGCGTTCAAATGCATCCTCGTCTATAATAGTCAGCTTTGAAGGCATATGTACGCTGGTAAGCTCCTTACAGCCTGAAAAGCAGTCGGTTTTGATGCTTGTAATATTGTCGGATAAAGTGACGCTTTTTAATTTTGTGCAATTGTAAAAGCAGCTTCCCATGGAAACAACATTGTTTCCCATAGATACGGAGGTCAGATTATAACAATTGTCAAATGCATTTGGCGCAATAGTAGTAACGCTTGACGGTACTGTAAAGCTGCCCGATCTAAGGGAAGGATAGCGTACCAGTGTTTTGCCGGATTTTGTATATAGCACACCGTTTATTGTTTTATAGTATTGGTTGCCGCTTGCTACCTGGAACTGGCTGATTTTGACTCCGTCAAAGGCGCTGTCTTTAATAGCAGATACATCGGAGCGTATGACTGCTGTCTGGCTTCCTGAGTATTTTTCTAACTCACCGTACTGATTTACTTTATAGGTATTCTTTGCAGCGGCGGGGATAGGCGCAAGCGTAACCGATAACGCAAGCGCCAACAGCAGGCATAAAGATTTTTTTGTTAAGAGCTGTTGCTTTATTTTGTTCATAGACAAATTCCTCCTTAATAATGTGTTTACTTGTACTTAACAGATACTGATTTATGTATGATAATTACTCGCCCTACTACAATAATGCAGCAGGGTGTTTTTTTATCACATAAAATAAAAAGAAAGTTATTTTTTCTTTTCTTCTTTTTTAGATGGGGCGTTCTTCTTTTCCTCCGTCTGCTTTGATGTTTCTTTTTTATTTTTTTGTTCTCCGGTTTCTCCTGCAAATGAATCGATAATGGCGGCGCACTCGTCGGAAGAGATTGCTGCCCATTTCCACTGATTTACAGATTTCTTTTTAAGGCGGTTCTTAATAAAATCCCTAAACAGCGAGTAAAGCACAGAACAAAGAGGAATAAACAGTAATATTCCCGCTACTCCAAAGAGGCTGGCGCCGACAGTAACCGCAAACAGCACCCATAAAGACGGAAGCCCTATGGAGCCGCCCACAACATAAGGGTAAATCAGATTGCCCTCAAGCTGCTGCAGGATAATGAAAATGATAAGGAACCACAATGCCTGCATAGGATCTACCATGACAATTAAAAATGCACCGACAGCACAGCCTATAAACGCACCAAATATCGGAATCAGTGCAGTGATGGCAATAACCACGCCGATAAGTACTGCATAAGGCAGCCGGAAAATGCTCAATGTAACAAAGAACATTGTTCCGAGGATAACAGCTTCAATACATTGTCCGGACAGAAAGCTGCTGAAAATTTTGTTTGACAGACGTCCAACATATACCAGAAGGTCTGCATGTTTTTCAGATAGTATGGCATACAATGTTTGTTTCACATGGCTGCCAAGTTTTTCCTTTTGGAGAATCAGGTATATAGAGAAAATAAACGCTATTACAAAGTTTGTTACGCCGCCAATGATACCTGACACGATTCCGACTCCTGAGGAAAGCACTGTTGCCCCCGCTGTTTTAATAATATTTATGGCATGTGAGGAAACGCTGCTCCAGTTAATATCCAGCTCATTAATATATGCCTGAACATTAGGAATACTGCTTGTTTTGTCATAAAGCCACCCTTGAAAGCTTTGGAAAAATCCCGGCACCCGTTCAATAACCAGCTTAATGGTAGCGCTTACCTGCGGCGTAATAACAAAAAGCGCAAGGGAAATAATGCCAATCAGTAAAATCAATGTAATCAGATATGAGCACGCCCGCCTGAAGCTGTCAAACCTTTTTACTTTCGGTAGTAAATGCTTTTCTATGGCGCGCATTGGGACGTTAAGTATAAATGCAATCGCTCCTCCCATTAGAAATGGATAAATAAGCTTTATAAATTCTTTAAACAGCCTAAAAAGCGCCGGATAATTCTGAATCATGCAATATAGTAAAATTCCTGCTGTAACTACAATAATAGTGTTCCTGAAACGTGTTTTTTCTTCCATAAAAACCTCCTGGATTGAAGATATATTAAGCAAATTATTATGTACTATGTCAGTTTATCATATATTTATTAATTTGAATAGGAAATCAGTGAAATTTAGAGTGGATATTTATTTATAACAATGGTAAAATGTCATTATTGTGATTAAGGAAAAAGCATTAACGAAAGGAGGCGGCAGTAATTGGGTAAGCATATAGTAAGAACAGTAATTATGCTGCTGGCAATTATGTTGGCGGTAATATTTATGATTAATTTCAGATTTACCCATTCTGCTAAGGAGCGTCTTCGGGAGGCGGGAATCAGGAATTACCGTATGGGAAGGTACGAGGAGGCGGCGGACTTTTTTTCTCTGGCATTAAAGCAAAAGGAAGCGTTTACCAGTCGGACAGACCAAGATATTTACCTGTATCTTGCAGACGGAGAGATGAAGCGCGAGAAATACACATCTGCTGTAACCTATTATGAAAAGCTTTTGGAACAGAAGGTTGACAGCGTGGAGTTATATGCTAATCTGGGGATGTGCTATGAGCGTATGGGCAAATATGATGCAGCTTATGAGTATTTGAAAAAGGCTATTGAAAAGAAAAGCGATGATAGTGAGCTTTATTATACGATATGTGAAGTATGCCTCCATTTAGACATGAACGACGAGGCGGCAGAATATGCAAAGGAAGGCTATTCATGGCTTAAAAAGCAGATGTCTAAGGCTGTCAGGCAGATTGTTAAATCGGGGAATGCGGACAGCATATCCGCCATGCAGCTTAGAGAGCTTACCAAATGCGGACAGCTTGCTTATCTAAGCGGGGATTATGATGAAGCCTATAATTATTATTCTATTCTGTATCAGTCGGGTGAGCAGAGCGCTAGTTTATATATGGGGCATTGTCTTTCCGAAAAGGGAGATTATGAAAATGCATTAACGCTGCTTAAGCAGTATGAAGCAGCAAATGGCGCACATCCGCTTTGTCTGGCAAAGCAGGTATATTGTTATATACATATGGAGAAATATGAAGAAGCAGCAAAGCTGGCGGATATTGCTCTTAATGCGGAGGGGCAGCAGCTTACGGAGGAGTTGCTGTATGAAAAAGGGGTTGCTCTTGAGCATACCGGTGATTTTGACGGAGCATTTGACTGTTTTAAGCAGTATTTACAGATGAATCCGAAGGATGAGGAGGCAAAGCGCGAATATGACTTTTTGATAACGCGTATTTCAAATGAGAAGGCAGCAGAATCCGGAGTTGATAACGGAAACCGATAATCGTAAAGATATGGTGAGAATGGAGGAAAAAGGAATGACAAAAATAAGGACAAGATTTGCACCAAGCCCTACTGGAAGAATGCATGTGGGGAATTTAAGAACAGCGCTTTATGCGTATTTAATTGCCAAGCATGAGGGCGGGGATTTCATTTTGCGCATTGAAGATACAGATCAGGAGCGTTATGTGGAGGGGGCGGTGGATATTATTTACCATACCCTTAAGGAAACGGGGCTTATTAATGATGAAGGACCGGATAAGGATGGGGGCGTCGGTCCTTATGTGCAGAGTGAGAGGGTTAAGTCGGGCATTTATATGGATTATGCAAAGCAGCTTATTGATAAGGGAGAGGCGTATTATTGTTTTTGCACGCCGGAGCGCCTTGCAGCCTTGAAGACTGATATAGATGGAAGCGGCAAGGAGATTACACAGTACGACAAACACTGTCTCAATTTGCCAAAAGAGGAGATTCAAAAGAATTTGGATTCCGGTATGCCCTATGTGATAAGGCTCAATGTGCCTAATGAGGGTGAAACAAGCTTTGATGATGAAATTTATGGACATATCAGCGTGCCAAATTCAGAGCTTGATGATATGATTCTTATTAAGTCTGACGGATATCCTACTTATAATTTTGCAAATGTAATTGATGACCATTTGATGGGGATTACCCATGTGGTGAGGGGAAATGAATATTTGTCTTCCTCTCCGAAATATAACCGCCTCTATCAGGCTTTTGGCTGGGAGGTGCCGGTTTATGTTCATTGTCCGCTTATTACCAACGAAGAACATCAAAAGCTGTCAAAAAGAAGCGGGCACTCTTCCTATGAGGATTTGGTGGAGCAGGGATTTTTGACAGAGGCAATTGTTAATTTTGTGGCATTGCTTGGATGGTCATCTGCAGACAACCAAGAGTTTTTTACGCTTGAAGAGCTTGTGAAAGCTTTTGATTATAAGCATATGTCCAAATCTCCGGCGGTATTTGACTATACAAAGCTTAAGTGGATGAATGGAGAATACCTTAAAAATATGGATAAGGACAAGTTTTATAATATTGCAAAGCCTTACATTGACAAGGCAGTTACGAAGAATGTAGATAAAAAAAGGATTGCTGAGCTTGTACAAACAAGAATAGAGGTGCTTCCCGATATTGCAGGGCATATAGATTTCTTTGAGGAGCTTCCGGATTATGATATTGCGTTATATACTCATAAGAAAATGAAGACTAATACAGAGAATTCCTTAGATATATTGAAAAAAATGAGAGAAAAATTAGCAGACTTTGAGGATTGGACTGAAGAAGGCCTGCATGATTATGTGATTGAATATATTGCTGAGCTTGGAATTAAGAATGGAATGGGGCTTTGGCCGATACGTACTGCGGTATCCGGAAAGCAGATGACTCCGGGAGGCGCATTTGAGATTATGTATATTTTAGGCAAGGAGGAGTCGCTTCGCCGGATGGATATAGGAATTGATAAATTATCTAAGGCAATAGGGAATTATCTATAAATAAGTTTTGTAATACCGGATGGGAGATTACTCGCCGCCTTTATAGGCGGCGAGTAATAAATTTGTATCAGTGGTAGGATTAAATTCTTTCTTTATCTTATTCAGAAATTTTTCTGCTCCGGTCAATTAGAATAGCTTCTGACTGTTCCAATATCGTTAGCGCTCGATTTTTCCATGTGTGATTTTTCTCAGCAATTTTTTTCGCTTTATTGATGATTGTTTCAGCTTCATTAGCATTTTGAAGTAAATGATTGATAATACTGGGGAGCTTATCAATATGTTTGACATCATAAAAACATATTGTTTCCTTATCCGTAAACTGTTCCTCCTGATATAGACTTCTCTCGCTGACACAGGCGGCGCCGCATAACATAGCTGATAAAACACGATCATGGATTCCATTTCGGAAAAGTGGCGGAATATTTAATACTACTTTAGAATTACATAGAATATTAATTCCTTCCAAATAATCTACAGAACTGTGTATAATGAGATTCTGTGGGCGTTCACACTCAAACGTTTCCCATCCCCTGCCAAACAAATGTATCTTGATTCCGGAAGTAGCTATTGTATTAATTGCTTTTTCTCGTAATTTCATCTGAATATATTGTTCTACTGAAGCTATTTCGTTCAACAGTCCTGCAAATTCCTCTCCTTCCAGTTGTACCCCGTTTTTTTCCAATTGTTTATAAAAGATATTATCAAACGATTCCTGAGCACCTGATAAAAAGGAGTTAATTACATATTCAACAATGGGTTTTACCAGCGTTGGGAGATTTGATAGCTCTTTTTCTAATGACGTCATATTAACAAACGATCCTAAAAATACAACATCATATTCTCTATCCTTGTATGGTATTGGAGCGATTAATGGCAGCTTCCCTGCTAGTGGTACAAAGCAAGATGACTTAATATGCGGATAGCATTTATTTATATAACTGACATGCTCTCGATCTACACAGGAAATACAATATTTTTCGTCTGTATGTAACAATCTTTTGTGATGATAAATAGGATGATCCAACAAGAATCCCCACAATATAGTGTTAGGATTATGTACATGGGGCGCAATACCCTCAAGAAGCATACAGTTAAATGAAAAAATTAAATCATATTGATCGAACATATGAAAATCAAAACTATCTGTATAATCTAATAAATCCACATGAATATTTTCATCTTGAAAAGCTGCTGCCAACCGGTCAATAAAATAACGCGAAGCATTATAAACTCCTTGTCCTTTACACAAAAGTATCTTTTTGATATGTTTAAATTTCTCTGACATTCGTTCCTCCTTTATGCACTCTAAGAGCTTATACAATAATATTCTTAATAAGAAGATATATAATTTTCTGCTTAATGTCAAGCATACAGAGGTTATAAAGTATTTTTATGGTTCCTATATATGAATGAAGCCACTTTTTTGTTGCAATATTTTACAATATCCGTTAGTATGGTAGCAGGATTGCAAAGCAATGAAGCAGGAAGCCTGTTGTCTTTAGACAATGGGTAGTTCAATAGAATAAAAGATGGAGATAAGATATGGATTGGAAAAAATTATTAGAGGTAGTAAGAGGTCATAGGATTTGGATTCAGACGCATAATTTTCCAGATCCGGACGCTATAGCAAGCGCATACGGATTAAAGAAATTTTTTGAGTATCATGGAATAGAAGCGGGAATGTGCTATAACGGGCATGTGGACAAGGTAAGTGTGGTAAAGCTTATTGAGATTTTCGAGATTGATATAAAGCCTATTGAGGAGCTTAATCTTAGAGAAAAAGATTATGTTGTATTGGTGGATTGTCAGAAATACAACTCCAATTTAACGGATATTGCAGGGGATGAAGTTGCGGTTATTGATCATCATAAGACTGTAAAGCCATGTGAATATTTATATAAGGATGTTCGTATTGTGGGTTCCTGTTCAACCCTTATTGCCCAGTATTATAAGGAGAGCGGCACTCCTATTGATAATAAGGTGGCAACTGTGCTCTCTTACGGTTTGAAAATGGATACTGATTCCATGAACAGAGGCGTTACAAAGCTTGATATTGAGATGATGTATTATTTATACGATTATACTGATTATAAATTAGTTCAAAATATTTATAATAATGGCATGGAGCTTAGAGATTTGCGCGCATATGGCGCTGCAATTGAGAGTATTCAGATTTATGGTTATATAGGTGTTGCAAGGATTCCGTTTGACTGTCAGGATGCTTTGATTGCCATGGTTTCTGATTTTATTTTAAAGCTGGATGCTGTGACTATTGCCATTATTTATGCAGAGAGGCCTACAGGACTTAAATTTTCAGTGAGAAATGAGGAGCCGGGCATACATGCAGGCGATTTGACCATGAAAGCGCTAGAAGGCATTGGAGATGGCGGAGGGCACAGTTCAATGGCAGGAGGATTTATTCCGGCAGAGAACCGCATTGATAATAAGGAGGATGAAGATTGGATGATTTACCAGAGATTTGTCAGTGCAGTAGAGCAGGCTAAAAATGAAAATTGACTAAAGCAAGTGCAATTTTAAGCTCCATGTGAGATGTATTATTGTCCTTAAGGAAAGTGATAATGTCCTTTTCGAGTGAGAGGGATATGGCGGTTTCTGCAAGCTCATACATCTTATAGCGAGGAGCTTTTTTTTGTCCTGTTATTTCTGTCCTGTTATTTTGCTCGTATTGGTTTAATAAGCGCATAATGTCCTTAGGATACTTATTTACAAGATTATTTAACGCTTCATAATAATGGATTAATTCATAAAAATCTGTGGTAAGAAAGAGGCGGCAGCAGCCATAGGTTTTAAGCTCCCATTCCAAGCTGCTTATAGCCTGCATTCCAAGCCTGCATTCATGGTTTAAATCGGAGGCTTCCATCAATATATCCGGACGTTTATTGTAGTAGGACATAAAGCAGTTTTTTGCGCCTTCAATATCTTTTCGGCTAAAATAGCCCGCAAGCATTTCCTTTAATTCTTTTGTTTCTGTTTTTTCACTAATCATGCCAACTTGGGATTCATATACCTTTAAACCTTTAACCTTTACATACACATATAATAAAAATTCTGAGAAAAACCCAAAGAGGCGTTTTTGATATCCGTCATATGAAGACATGTCAATACGTTTTTGGGCTTCAAAAAGAATTGGAAATAGAAATTCCATATAGGCGTTATATGTTTCTTTTTTTGCAATAATCATATTGCCAAAGTAGGTGCGGTTTTTGTGAACAAGTTCATTATATGCGTCATGGTAATCAGGTGCGAGTTCGTTAATGACTTCGCCTAATACATCTAAATCACAGTTGTTATGCCTATCGCCAAATGCATCATAATAGCTGTGCTCAAGAGTTAATAATTTTGTGGTAATGAGATTATAGCGGGACAGTATTTTCCTGACCTCGCTATCCGTATAAAGCTGGTTTTCTTTATTTACAAGATAGCGCCGATAGTGGGCAGTTCCCACAATATCTGAGGATTTATCATTTTTCCATATCCAATAAAGTCCTGTTAATTCGCTGTAATATGGATTCTGTTCAGAAATGGAGTCTCCGGAATCATCTCTTAGAAAGCCTAAATCTTCATGCAAAACACTGCCTACCTGTAACGGTACATAGTCTTTAAATGGGGGAGGGTTAAATGCCTTGTGGCTCATAGTATAAATTGTCATAATTTGTTTCCTTTCTTAATGTTTAAGAAGATGTCTGCGAAGGAAGACACAAAGTTTGCGCCAAGACTCGCAAAGCGGCTTCTGAATTAAAATATACGTTATTTTATTAGTGATTGCAAGTACAACAAAGTAAGGGCTGTCAATTATTTTAAGATGGGAACTCTAACAAGTCTTCGTGCATATAGTGTACCATAGGTAAAGAAGGAGCGCCGCTTTATGTGGATTGTATGCCTTGTTGTGGTGGCTCTGTGCGTAATGGCATTTGTATGGGGGTATGCAAAATATCGTTATGCAATGTTAAAGGTGTGGAGCATGACGCCCGTAGAACGAGTGGTATTTTTAAATAAGTGGATGGAGCCATACGGATATTATTATGAGCCGGGACAGAATATTTTACTGCGGAGGGTAGAAGGATGCGAGGATTACAGTGTCAAGCTTATATGTACATGGCGGGAAAGGGCAAAGCAGGCGCTTAAGAGGAATCAGGCAGTGGTAGAGCTTTTATGCAGATTTGCTTATCAGGGGAAGACGTTTTTAGTGCTTTTCCAAAAGGGGCAGTATGGGATTTTTAGCGGGGCAAATGTGGGAATATGGGTAGAGAATAAAGAGGATTCTTACTTTTATCCTGCAAAAAAAGAAGAACAACTGGAAATTTCCTTAGTGCTTTATCAGGAGGGAGAGCGAGGCTTTGTGTGGGGCCAGAAGCATTTTGAGCTGGCAGCGTTTGAACAGGGTAAATACTATGAAATTAAGGATTTAAGGCTTCGTACCAGAATAACTTTTCCTACAGTAGATATGGCGCTTAGGTTTGTGTCAGAAATGAAAAGAACCGGAATGCATATTATAGGGCTTTCAAGGAATGCTACATGGGTTACAGTGGATTTTGCTGATACAGGGGGATATCCGGAATCAAGGCTTCTTTCATGGAGGCAGAGATGGGTACAATTTATGAACCGGATACGTTTGGGAATCTTTAATATGCTGACGGCGCCATTTGAAAAGACAGTTGATAAAATGCTGTTTCTTTACTTTTGGTATCCAGTTTATTGTAAAAAGATAATGCATTTTATTTCCAGATAGTATATACTGTATGTGAGAGACTAAGATTTTGGAGGAGGAATAATGATGAATAAGACACAGAGCATGGAAAGAAATCTTTCCATGGTAATGGACTTTTATGAATTAACCATGAGTAATGGGTATTTTACAGACCAGAATAAGGATACAAGAGTTGTATTTGACGTCTTTTATAGAAAGAATCCGGATAATGGCGGATTTGCAATTTTTACCGGCTTGGAACAGATTGTAGAATATGTGGAGAACCTGCATTTTTCTGACGAGGATATAGAGTATCTGAGAGACCAGAAGATTTTTGATGAAAACTTCCTTCAATACCTTAGAGATTTTTCTTTTACAGGAGATATATATGCATTTCCAGAGGGAACGGTAATGTATCCTAATGAGCCTATTATTACAGTGGTGGCGCCGCTTATTGACGCTCAGCTTATTGAGACTGCAATTTTGTTACAGGTGAATCATCAATCGCTTATTGCTACTAAGACAAGAAGGATTGTAAAGGCTGCGCAGGGAAGAGCGGTTTCCGATTTTGGCGCAAGACGGGCTCACAATATGGATGCGGCTGTATACGGTGGACGGGCTGCATTTATCGGAGGGGCGGTTGGAACTGCTACAGTTTTGTCCGGTCAGATGTTTGACATTCCTGTTAGCGGAACAATGGCGCACAGCTTTGTAATGTTTTATAAGGATGAATATACAGCGTTTAAGAAGTATGCAGAGGCCTATCCTGATGCTACAGTATTGCTTGTAGATACTTATGATGTGTTACACAGCGGCATTCCAAATGCGATTCGTGTGGCAAAGGAAGTACTTGAGCCTATGGGCAAACGTTTAAAGGGCGTGCGCATTGACAGTGGAGATTTGGCATACCTTACAAAAAAGACAAGAAAGAAATTGGATGAAGCTGGTCTTACGGATTGCAAGATTATTATTTCCAACAGTTTGGACGAGTTTACTATTACATCTATTTTAAATCAGGGAGGTCAGGTTGACAGCTTTGGAGTGGGTGAAAGGCTGATTACAGCACGTTCCGAACCGGTATTTGGCGCAGTTTACAAGTTAGCGGCAGTGGAAGAAAACGGAGTGTTTGAACCCCGTATAAAGATATCGGAGAACATAGAAAAGATTACCAATCCCGGACTTAAGAAAGTATACCGGATTATTGACGAGGAAGGGCGGGCTATTGCAGATATGATTGCCAAGGCGGATGAAGAGGTGGATATGACAAAGCCATTTCGTTATGTAGATCCTATAAAGCCTTGGAAAAACAGATTTTTTGAAAATTGTCGTGCAGTGGAGCTTTTGAAGCCTGTTTTTAAGGATGGAAAATGCGTGATGGAAAAGCCCGAGCTTGCAGAGATTGCGGAGTATGTAAAAAAGCAGCTTTCTGAAGAGATATGGGAGGAGGAGCAGCGTTTTGAGTATCCTCATTTGCATTATATGGACATGACTCCGGATTATTATGAGATGAAGATGCAGTTGTTGGAGGATTCCAAGATAGGATAGTAGGTGATGGTTGCAATGAAGCTTCATTTTAAAAGTAACAGATGGAACCGAAAAAGTAAGCATGGCAGGAGAGCCAGAGGAGGTATAAGCCGATGGGCTGTTAATAAACAGCGTCAGGCTATACAGATAAATAATAAAAAAATAAAAACAGTAAATAAACAGGAGGTGGATTCTATGGATCAGGATTATCTTACATTAACCATAGGAAAACAAAAAAGTATTGCTCTTATAGCTCATGACGGGAAGAAAAAGAGATTGATTGAGTGGTGTGAGGCAAACAAGGCTATTTTGGAAAAGCATTTTTTATGCGGTACGGGAACTACTGCAAGAATGATTACCGACCGTACCGGTCTTCCGGTCAGAGGTTATAATAGCGGGCCTTTAGGCGGCGACCAGCAGATTGGCGCTAAGATTGTCGAGGGCAAGATTGATTTTGTTATATTTTTCTCTGATCCGTTGACAGCGCAGCCCCATGATCCGGATGTAAAGGCATTGACGAGGATTGCTCAGGTATATGATATTCCTATTGCAGTCAATGAAGCCAGCGCAGACTTTATGATTCGCTCCGCTTATATGGATACGGAATATGACCATGATATTATTAATTTCCAGAAAAATATCAAAGACAGGGCAAATACTTTGTAATGTGACAGGATTTGCAAAAAGTCTTGATACATAAAACAAAATTAATAGTTTTAAGGAGTATATAATATTTATAATATACTCCTTATTTTTTTATGTTTTTATCATGCGATTTTGGCAATAATACAATATGATTGAAACAAATGGGGAATTTATGTATAATTATGGAAGGATATTCTAAAAAGCAGGAGGAAAATGCATGAGGGTAGCCATCAATAACAACTGGAAATTTACGAAATATTGGGACGCCGATATGGTAGAACCGGATTATAACGACCTTACTCTGGAAACAGTGAGATTACCGCATACTTTTGTGGAGATGCCCTTGAATTACGGGGATGAGAAATCATATCAGTTGGATGCCGGATATCGCTATACGTTTGACTACAGGCCTGAGTGGCATGGTAAGCGTGTGGAGCTTGAACTGATGGCGGCGGGACATGTGTCGGTTATTTACGTAAACGGACGTGAGATTAAGCGTCATAATTGTGGTTATACTGCAATTTATGCTGATATTACAGGACAGCTTGAACAGGGGAAAAATGTGATTACAGTGCGCTGCGACAGTCGTGTAAGCAATAATATTCCCCCTTTTGGACGCATGGTTGACTACATGACTTATGGAGGCTTGTATAGGGGAGCATGGCTTAATGTGACAAATAGAACCTATTTGGAAGATGTGTTTGCTTATACAAAGAATGTGGATAAGGAGGAGAAAAACTTAACGACCAAGGTTGTGGTTGGAGGATATCAGGAAGGTCTTAAGATACGTCAAAAGATAGCTGTACACACTCCGGTTACAGGAAGTGATGAGACAAATACAAGAAAAACCGGAGAAGGCAAAGAAGAAAATATTCTTAATATTATAAGAGACAATACTCTTGAGCCGGAAAGAAAGCTGTTAGGAGAGGAGACACTGCCTGATTCAATGTATACGCTGCGTCAGAGCGTTAAGCATGTAAGTCTGTGGACAATTGAGCAGCCATCGCTATATGATTTGACCGTTGAGCTGATTAATAAGGACGGAGAGCTGCTGGATGAGAAAACAATAGTAATTGGTTTTAGGGAGGCAGTTTTTAACAAGGAAGGATTTTTCCTGAATGGTGAAAAAATTAAACTTAGAGGCTTAAACCGCCATCAATCTTTTCCATATGTGGGCTATGCTATGCCGAAGTCTATGCAGGAGCTGGATGCAGACATTTTAAAGTGGGAGCTTTCCGTAAATGCAGTACGTACTTCGCATTATCCACAATCGCAGGATTTTGTAAACCGCTGCGATGAAATAGGTCTTTTAGTATTTACGGAGATGCCGGGATGGCAGTACATTGGGGATGACGAATGGCAGAATCAGGCAGTTGAAAATGTTAAAGAAATGGTTATGCAGTATAGAAATCATCCGTCAATTATTCTGTGGGGAGTCAGGATAAATGAATCCGCTGACAACCATGATTTCTATAAAAGAACAAACGATATGGCGCATAAGCTTGATGAAAGCAGACAGACCGGAGGGGTGCGCTGCATAGCAAAAAGCGAGCTGCTGGAGGATGTTTACACCTACAATGATTTTTCATATAATGGAGAGGGAAGGGGCTGTGAGGAGAAAAGCAAGGTTACTGATGATATGGAAAAGGGATATTTAGTCAGTGAATATGCCGGACATATGTATCCGGTAAAAAGCTTTGATACAGAGGAAAACCGTTTAAGGCAGGCGCTCTTCCATGCAACAATACTTAAGGCAGTAGCAGAGCAAAAGGACATTGCGGGAAGCTTTGGCTGGTGTATGTTTGACTACAATACGACAAAGGATTTCGGAAGCGGAGACAGGATATGCTATCATGGCGTTCTGGATGCATTTCGCAATCCGAAGCTGGCTGCGGCAATGTATGAGATGCAGTCAACAGATAGAAATGTGCTTAACCTTTCTTCAACAATGAATATAGGCGAGCATCCGGCGTCCCTGCTTGGCAAGATTTATGCATTTACAAATGCAGATTCTTTAAAGCTTTATAAAAACGAGCGTTTTATAAAGGAATATGATTGCCGGAACAACATGCTTGGCTCGTTAAAGCTTCCGGTGCTGTTGGATGATTTTATTGGAGATGAGATGGAGGAGAGGGAGGGCTTTACTCACGAGCAATCTGAGCAAATGAAGCAGGTAATGGCTGCATTTGCAGAGTATGGCATGAAAAATCTGCCTCCAAAAACTAAGATGCTGGCGGCAAAATTAATGGTTTTAAACCGTATGACTTTAGAACAGACAGGAGAGTTATACAATAAATATGTAGGAAACTGGGGAAATGAAATAACAACTTATAAGGTGGAGGCGGTTAAGGAGGATAAGGTAGTTAAGACACTGCTTTTGCGTCCAAATGAACAGGTTGTTATCAAGGCAACCATTGACCACACCCATTTGAAGGAGGAGGACACCTATGATGTGGCAGCAGTGAGGCTTGAGGCTACGGATGAGTTCGGCAGCCATTTACCGTTTTTTGGACAGCCTGTACAGCTTAAGACAGAGGGAAATATAGAGTTGATAGGGCCAGAGCTTATCTCCTTTAGCGGAGGATATACGGGCTTTTATGTAAAGACAAGGGGGTTTCTGTCAGGAAAGGCAAGCGTTACCGTAAAATGTCAGCAGGCTGACGAGGTGAGATGTGAGTTTGTGCTAAACTAGTGAAAAAGGATGTGTAATTATGGGTAAGAAAGAATTTTTGATTCCATCGACTAATGGAAATGATATGCTGCATACGATTTTATGGACTCCTAACAACAGTGAGGTAATTGGGGTAGTTCAGATTTCCCATGGAATGATTGAATATGTCAACAGGTATGATAAGCTTGCTGTTTTTCTTAATGAACGGGGATTTGCAGTTATAGGAAACGACCATTTGGGGCATGGAAAAACAGCAAAAGATGACGATGACCTTGGTTACATGGATTGTCAGGATGGCAGCAGAAGTATTGTAAGGGATTTGCACAGAGTTACACTATATGCTAGGAAACGCTTTCCCGATGTGCCTTATTTTTTAATCGGACACAGTATGGGTTCGTTTATTGCAAGAAGATATGCTATGCGATATCGAGAGGAGCTTACAGGGCTTGTGCTTATGGGAACCGGATACCAAAGTAAACCAAGACTGCTCGCCGGTTATTTGGTGCTGACTTTGCAGAATTTAATGTTTGGGGAACGACACCGCAGTATTTTTATGGAAATACTGGCATTTGGCTCCTATAATATGAGAATTAAGCATCCTAAGTCTATACATGCATGGATTAGCAGTCGGGAAGATGTGGTGGAAAAGTATGATGAAGATCCCCACTGCATTTTCCATTTTACTACAAAGGGATATAAGACATTGTTTGATACATTATGGTTCATTGAGCAGAAGAAGCATATACGCTGTATAAGACCGGAGCTCCCAATGTTTTTTGTATCGGGGACTGACGATCCTGTGGGCGGCTATAAAAAGGGTGTGCAGAGAGTTATAGATGAATATAAGGAGCTTGGTATTGAGGATATAGAAAGTAAATTTTATGAGAATGCGCGACATGAGATTTTAAATGATTGGTGCTATGACGAGGTTGCAGAGGATATTTACCGATGGCTTATAAAGCATATGCAGTAATGGGGCAACATCTGAAAAATAGTATAATGGGGATGATAAATGGTGTATGTAATAAGAAGTAAACAATTAAAAAGAATATTGTCTGTTATGATATGTACTCTTTTGTTATCACAAAATATCTGTAAGGCGTATGCAAATGATATTTGTGATGATGTAATATCATTTAAAACTGCGGATAAAGATATTTTATTTGCTTCTACAGATAATGCTCCATATGACATGGATAAAATAAGTTCAAGCCTGAAGCTTGAGAATCTTTACCCGTCAGAAAGCGTAAATGTATCAGAAACAGAAATTGATATTGATACATCAGATATTTCCAATTGGTATGTATATGACCATTATGATACTAAAGCATATGCAGATAAAGCTGAATGGAAAAATAAAACAGGGTATGACGAAGGCTTTAGGCCATATTATCCCTTTGAAGAAGAAACAAGTCGGGTTGTAAGCGCTAAAGCATATTCTGTGCAGGAGGCGTTAAAGGCTGCCGAGGATTCGGAAAATGGAAATGTATACTATATGAAGGAGCATATAGCGGTAAGCAGCGGCGATGGCAAATCTTCAATGCAGTTTTACGGGTATGGTACAGATTCATGTACAGATTTTCTGTTTTATCCGGCAGAGGTGGGAGGCGCTAAGAAAGTAAGTTATAGGATTGATTCAAAAAATGTCAGGACACATTCGCTTGTACAGGCGGGCTTTTTGTTTAATTGTGGCATAGAAAATGATAAGCTATATGGATATGCTATGATGTTTCAATTTTTGGCGGGAGATGCAAAGAACGGGGAATTGGAACAGAATATCAAGGCAAAGGCATTTAAAGCAGTCAATTTGTACAGACTTGATGGGGTAGACGTAAGCCATAAAAGTGATAATGTCCATGATAAAGGAATCCCATTTGCGTTTGCAACTGAAAGCGGTAATTTGGGAGTAACCCTGCTTCAAAGCAATAAAGATATTTCTAATGCAGATTTTAATGGACATTTTGATATCAGTGATATACGAATGACTATCACAGACTCATCCCTGAAGGCAGTTATGGTAGAAGGAGGAAGCAATAGGAATAATCCCCCTAGCCAGTATACATTGTTTGATATAAAAAACGGAGTTATTAGTCCGGCTTCATATGGCGGATTCGGACCAATTGTAGCATATGATATGCACTACTGCACATATACTTCAAGCTATATATATTCAGACTTGAAGATGGGAATATCCGGTTCTGAATCTCTGCTTTCAGGAGTTGGAAATAATGAATTTATCCAAGAAAAAGTAAAGAATGGAAATTATACCCGCAATTCAAAATATGTAATATTGCTGGGGGATAACAGTAAAGGCGTTTCAGGATACAGGGATTATTTTCAAAGGGAACTGGATGATGTGTATCTGGAAATGTTGAAAAAGGAAAAGGCAGTACTTATTACTAATTTAAATATAACAAATAGTAATGATGGATTTACCGGTACAGATTATGATTTAGAGAAGTATTTGGGAAAGGGAAATGTAATTCAAATTAGCGGAGAAGATGAGGAGGAATTGGCAGAGCAGATTAGAAAACAGCTTTTAAATGCGTCCTATTCCGAAAGCTCCCTGTCAGAAACATCAGACGCCCTGCAGGACACAGGGAGCAAGCATTCAATCGCAAAATGTATTTTGACTTATAATGGCAGGCAGGTGGATAAGGTTAATATAAGCCGGCTGAAAGAAAAAATTGTTTTGAAAATCGACGACAGCCTGTCCATTAATGCAGTAAATGCAGTATATACTTTAACCAGACCGGATGGAACAAGTGAAATACTAAGCGGAGATAGTATCTCCATAATAAATGATATGACAGTATGGATGCCCGGAAGGTATACTATAGCAATGGATTGCAATAATGGGGCGGAATCAAAAATATATTTTGAAATTGACAGATATTACAATAGTTATTTCAATAATACATTGATTTGTGAAGGAAATGACTATGATAGTTTAAGCCTGTGTTCCGATACTGTAGGGGTAAATAAAGTAATTCCCGGAAATGATTATTGCACAAAGCTTCTGCCGGATAATGAGCATAAACTTCCTGAGCAGATTGTAGTAAAGACAGATTCACAAACAGAAGGAATTACTATATCGGAATCAGGAAGTATTGTAAATGCATCAGGTGAAACAATTACTCCTGAGATTTTGAAGGAGGGAGTTGATTATACTTATGATTCAGAAACCGGTAAATTAGCAGTGAAGGCGGAAAGTATTACGGGAAACGTCTATTTGTATGCAGACACCAGCAATATAACTTATCAGCTTACAAATATGTCGGCTGGAGATTGTCCGGTTACAAGGTGTTCTTTATATGATAATAAGGATTTGACTATAGAGCTAGAAACAACTCCGGATACAATAGTTTTTCCTGAAAAAGTTTTTATTGTAATTAATGGGCGGGAGTTTGTTCTGCCGGACGGGCAGCAGATAGATATAGAGAATGGGAAAATGCTTTACACATCCGGTAAGAAGGAGAATACAAGTTCAGGGGAGATTTATTCTAAAGGAAGCGTGGTAATATCAGAAGAATTATTGAAATACGATATTACATTAAGGGCTGCGGCAGAGAATAAAGCTCCTGATGTTAAACCGGATATACCTGTGAGCAGCGGTGACGGTGAAGCAGCAGATAAAGACGAGATAGAGAATCCTCCGGAAGAAACAAAGCCATCACAGGAACAAAACCTGCTGGAAGAAACAAAACCGCTTCAGGACGTCAATACGCCGGCAAGTGAGCTGCCGGCTGTAAAAGAGGAACAGCAGAAACCGGACGTCAGCATAATGGAAATAATTCATCCCACCTATAAGAACAGTAATAATGGCAAAATTATTGGGGTATCTTCCAATATGGAATATTCAGTGGATGGAGGTAATACATGGATAACCTGTACTTCTGATACTATCAGCGGACTGGGCGAGGGAAGCGTTAAATTGCGCTTTTTTGCTACACCTGCAAAGAACAGCAGTCCTATAGCAATTATTGAATTAAAGTCTGTAAATAAAGAATACTATATACCTACTATATGCATGACTAAAAAAATGGGATTAAAGCAAAAATTCCAGCTTAAATTTGCGAATGTTAAGGGCGCGGCAATAGAATGCAGCAGCTCTAATAGCAGTATAGTTACGGTAAATAAAAAGGGCCTTATTAAAAGTAAGAAAAAGCAGGGCAAAGCAAAGGTAGTGGTAAGCATAATTAAAGGAAACCACATAGTCCAGTATATAGCGATAATTAAGGTGAGAAAATCTGTAAAAAAGAATTATAGTTTGGTGAAGTTTAAGACAACCGAAAAGAGTCCCGCCATTGCTCTATATAAGAATATTCCGGTTGGGAAAAAGTGGAAGATGAGATTTGATTATACTAAAAATGCTAAACTGACTTTTTATAGCTCAAACAAAGACGCGGCATATGTCGATAAGAAAGGAAATGTAACAGGGATTGGCGCGGGAAAGGCAATTATTTATATCAAGGTTGAGAATGAACAGGTAACAGATTGGTATTATGTGGTGGTTCGCACAACAGATTCCGGCATGAAGACGGATACATCTTATCTAAAAGTAATAAAGTAAGATAAGAGCATTGAGCTTTTGAATGAAAGCTCAATGCTCTTATTATATAATTATATATTGTTCAATAGATTATAAATACTTCTGCGGTCCTGCTGATGCTGGGACATCAGGGAAATGCCCGCTTGTTCTAATAAGCTGCTGCGAGCTTCACTCATAATCTCTTTAGACATGTCGGTATCGCGAATCTTGCTTTCTGCATCCTGAAGATTCTCAGAAGAATTATCGTTATTTAAAATTACATGTTCAAATCGGTTCTGCATAGCGCCCAAATAAGAACGGTAATCGGAAACCTTGTCAATGGCGCTATGAATATTCTTAATAGCTTTATTGGCATTATCGTAGCTGTCTACGCTTAAATCTGAAAGTCCTATTGTATCGGAATTAACAGTTCTTATGGTAAGCGTAATGGAATCATGGGAACGGGCCTTTGTCTGAATATTTAAATCTTCCTCTAAAACCAAAAGCTCGTCGGCGTGTATCATCCCCATTCCGGGATGGTATGTCGGTCCGCCATCACGAGAGTACATAATCAACTTGCCGCCGTCTATAGTAAGTCCGTTGGCATGTCCGATTAATGTTTCGCTACCCCCCCCACTCACGCCTAAAGCAGCTTGTTCACTTTTTACCAGTTCGAAAATCTTTCCGACAATATCCTTGCCATCACGTATACCTTTTTCATTAAGACCGATAGTAACATATAAGCTTGGTCTCAGTGGTGAACCCGGTGTTGCTTGAACACTTATAGAGGACTTAGTATCCGTTGTAAACTCAAAGTTAAATGTCTGCTTACAGTTATCGCTGCATGTTACGCTAAATCGTTTGTCAGCTAACTTTAATATGTTATCTGGACCTGTACCAGAAAAATCAATAACCTTGCCCCATGCGCCATTAGGATGCCCTGGAGCAGCCACTTTATCGTTCATTGTAATATTTGAGTAGTTTGAAGTATTGATACGTACAGGCTGGTCTGCTAATAATATTGTTCGCGTATTGAAGGTAGTAGTCGAGGAAATCCGGTTGATTTCTTCTGTAATCTCATTAATCTCTTTTTGTATAGCTTCCCTGTCTATGTCAGTATTAGTATCATTTGCAGCCTGAACAGCCAATTCGTTTGCGCGCTGCAAAACCGAATGCATCTCGACCAGAGCGCCATCGGCTGTCTGAATAAGCGAGATTCCTTCTTGAACATTCTGACTGCCTCGGTTAAGACCGCGAATCTGTGAACGCATCTTTTCAGATATTGTGAGTCCGGCGGCGTCATCTGCAGCACGATTGACGCGATAACCTGAGGATAACTTCTCCATGCTTGCTGCTTTGGATTTAGTATTAACCTTAAAATGTCTTGCGGCATTTAATGCTGTTATATCATGCATAATGGTTACCATATAACATTACTTCCTTCCGCTTCTATATGAAAATCAAAAGCCAATAACTACTGATACTATAATATCGGCATAAATATGCAAAATCTTAACAGAGGGAGCAAAAAAATACTATATATTAATGTATTGCAGCATTTTGCCGATATATCATTATATACAATATATACAAGAGCCTTTAGGAGGTAGATGTAGGATGAATAAGATAATCAATAGTTTGAAATATTGGGGACAGTTGTTCCTCCTGCCAATCTATTGGTTGTCTTTTTTAATGCCGAGAGACAAGCATATATGGCTTTTTGGCAGTACCTTTGGAAACCGGTTTGCGGATAATCCGAGATACCTTTATTTGTATGTAGCCCAACATAGCAGTTATGCGTCTGATAAGGTAAAGGATAGTGTAGAGCAGTGGGAGAGGGGAGGAAAAGGGTGGCATGAGGATAATAATTGTAAGGGTATCAGGGCTATATGGATAAGCCGCAACAAAGAGATTATAACATTTCTGAATGACAATGGATATGAGGCCTATTATTATCATTCGCTTATGGGTATTTGGTACGCCTTAAGAGGGAAGGTGTATTTCTTTGATAATTATTCTAAGGACATTAATTTTTGGCAGAGCGGCGGCGCAGTGAAGGTGAATCTGTGGCATGGAATACCCCTGAAAAAGATTCAGCATGATAACATATTTGATAAATTCAGACACCCTGCCAATGCATGGGAGGCGTGGAAGAATTTTCCAAGAAATATATCGGATGAGAAGCCCGGTCATTATATATTATGCCCGTCTAGAAATATGAGGGATATTTACGCCTCTGCATTTCGGACAGAAAATGTGATTGAGTGCGGATATCCAAGATGGGATGGAATTGTTTCAGACACTTTTATGGATGTATATGACGAACATGAAAGATTATTGTATAATGAAATTACATCATGGAAAGAAACCGGACATGAAGTCATTTTTTATGCGCCTACTTTTCGTGATAGCGAGGAAATGGTGTATCAGGCTTTGCCGATTAAGGAATTAAATGATATATTAAAGAAAAGTAAAAAAGTGTTATTTATTAAAAACCATGTAAAATCTAAATATTCAGATATATTGCATAAGAGAGCGGAAGGATTAAGTAATGTAATTATATTAAATAAGAATTTAGATGCTATGGAGCTGTTATTAAAAGAATGCGACGTACTAATTACTGATTATTCATCAGCGTATTTTGATTATTTACTTACTGAAAGACCAATTATATTTTTTGTACCTGATTACGAAGAATATCTGGCGCAGTCAAGAGAGTTATACTTTAAATATAATGATGTTACACCCGGTTACAAGGTAAAGAATGGTAAAGATATTCTTTCTGTTATCGAAGGCGATAAATGGGAAGACTCCCAAATGTATAACAGCGTGAGAAAGCAATTTATTGAAGAAGGGAGTTATGATTATTCATGCGCCATGGTAAAAGAGATACTGAAAATAATTGATTAGGATAGAGGAAAAGCAATATGCACAGGCGCTGCTTGA
>CANQSN010000018.1 GCA_947626505.1 uncultured Lachnospiraceae bacterium | reverse complement strand
TATTAATAGGGTTTATGGGCGCGGGAAAAACAACAGTGGGCGTAGAGCTTGCAAAATTGAAAAAAATGAATTTTATTGATACGGATTCTTATATTGAGGCTAAGGAGGGAATGAAGATTTCAGATATTTTTGAAGAAAAAGGAGAAGAATATTTTCGTACCCTTGAAAACCGTACAATTAAAGAGCTTAAAGAGCATTACCACAATACAGTGTTTTCTACAGGCGGCGGTTTGCCTGTCAGGGAAGAAAATGCAAAGCTGTTAAAGGAGTTAGGGCAGGTGGTATATTTAAAGGCTTCAGGCGACACTATTTATGATAGAATAAAGGATTCAAATAACCGCCCCTTGCTTAGGGTAGATAATCCGAGAGAGCGAATCGACGAGCTGCTTAGTCAGAGAGAAAGCAAGTATAAAAAATGCGCAGATATTACAATTATAACGGATGGTAAATCTGTAGATGATATTATCGGCAGGTTATAATTAACACAATTATAGGAAGGTTTTGATAAAATAGTTGAAATTTGTTAGATAATATTATAAAATATTAACGATTATGATTTATATTAAGGAGGATTGACAACATGGTTACTGCAGGTGATTTTAGAAATGGTGTTACCATTGAGATGGAAGGTAATGTATATCAGATTATTGAGTTTCAGCATGTAAAGCCGGGTAAAGGGGCAGCGTTTGTTCGTGCAAAGCTTAAGAATATTAAAAATGGCGGAGTGGTAGAGAAGACTTTTCGTCCAACAGAGAAGTTTGAAAATGCGCATATTGACCGTAAGAATTACACATACTTATATGCAGATGATTTTTATCATTTTATGGATCCTGAGACGTTTGAACAGTTGGATTTGGGTGCAGATATAATTGGGGATTCCATGAAGTTTGTAAAGGAAAATGAAGAAGTTAAGTTAATCAGCCATAATGGAGAGGTATTTTCTGTTGAGCCTCCTATAAGTGTTGAACTGCTGGTTACAGAGTGCGAGCCGGGAGTAAAAGGCGATACTGCAACAGGCGCAACAAAGCCATGTACAGTAGAGACCGGCGCGCAGGTTATGGTACCGTTATTTGTAAATGAAGGCGATACTCTTAAGATTGATACAAGAACAGGAGAGTATTTGTCTCGTGCATAAGGAGATGGATAATGAATAGATTACCGGTTAGAAAGGCGGTTATTCCGGCGGCGGGATTGGGTACTCGATTTTTACCTGCTACGAAGGCTTTGCCTAAGGAAATGCTGCCCATTGTTGATATTCCAACAGTACAGTATATTGTGGAGGAAGCTGTAAATAGCGGGATTGAAGAGATATTAATTATTACTAATTCCAATAAGCATTGTATGGAGAATCATTTTGACAGAAGCTATGAATTGGAGAAGCGTTTGAACGAATCCGGTAAAACAGAATTAGAGAAGATGATTCGAGATATTTCTGATATGGTGAATATTTATTATGTAAGGCAAAAGCAGCCTAAAGGATTAGGACATGCTGTTTTATGTGCTAAGTCGTTTATTGGAAATGAACCCTTTGCAATTATGTTAGGTGATGATGTTGTTATTAATGATGATGGTGAACCCGCTCTAAAACAATTGATTGACGCATATAATGAAAAGGGCGCCTCTGTAGTAGGAGTTCAGACAGTTGCGCACGATCAGGTTAATAAGTATGGAATAATAAAGCCTTTAGGTGAGATTAAACAGGGGGATAGACGGGTAAAGCTGTCCGGAATGGTAGAAAAGCCGGATATAGATAGCGCTCCGAGCGATATGGCTGTATTAGGCAGATATGTGCTGACTCCTGAGATATTTGACTTGTTGGAGACGCAGCAACAGGGAAAAGGCGGAGAGATTCAACTGACGGACGCAATTGTCAGATTAATGGATTTACAGGCTGTATATGCGTATGATTTTGAAGGAGTACGATATGATGTAGGAGATAAGTTTGGATTTATCAAAGCTACTATTGATTTTTCTTTGAACAGGGAGGATCTATCAGACAAAGTCAAGGAATATATTAAGGAATTGGCGTCACAATTATAAAATTATAAAAAACAAGCAAGGCTTTTGCCTTGCTTGTTTTCTTATTATAAACTATCAATTAACTCCTGTTTTTTCTGCTTGAATTCTTCTTCGGTGATTAATTCATGCTCTAGCATAATCTTTAATTTACGAATCTTAAACTCAAAATCAGTAACTTCCGAAGCTTCATCTTCTTCCTCCTGTCCCGCCATAAGCGAACCTTCAGAAGAATCAGACTCCAATCTTCCGGTAATACCTTCTCCTGGGATATAATCTTCGTGTTCTGCATTTTCATAGTTCAGGTAGTTATCGTCAGCGGCTAATGTAAGAGAAGATAGTCTGCCCTTTGATGCGGCAATTTCTTCCTCAGCTTCTTTTGCCTTGGCTAATTCCTCAGCCTCCTTAATAAGTTCAGCAGATCTTTGCTCGTCAGATTTTAAGGAGAATTTAGATTTTTTAATAACTTCCTCGGCGCCCTCGTTAGCTTCCCTGATTAATGCTTCGCGTTCAGCTTTTGCATCTGCCAATGCTTCCTGAGCGGCAATAGTAGCGGCTTCAAGCGTGTCGGTATCTAAATGGTCGTTTTGTTTATAATCAAGCTTAGCTTCTTCTTGATATTTGTTCTTCTGGGCTTCGCGACGTTCCTTTTCTAAGGCTTCTAAGCGAGCTTCCTCGGCTTCCTCGGCAGCCTTTCTGGCTTGTTCTTCAGCTTCTAACTGAGCCTGCTCCTCGGCCTCTAAACGAGCCTGTTCTTCTGCTTCGGCAGCTTTTCTGGCTTGCTCCTCGGCTTCTAATCTAGCCTGCTCCTCGGCTTCTAACTGAGCCTGTCGTTCAGCTTCTAACTGAGCCTGCTCCTCGGCTTCTTTGGCAGCCTTCTCTGCATCTATGCGAGCTTGTTCTTCGGCTTCTAATCTAGCCTTTTCTTCGGCTTCTCTGCGCGCCTGTTCTTCTAAATCGCGCTGCAGTTTTTCAGCAGCCTCTTTTTTGGCGCGTTCTTCCTCTTCCTTTTTAGCAAGCAGTTCTTTCTCAAGAGCTTCAAGCTCCTCCTGCTCGCGTTTTGCCTGTTCTTCTGCAGCGATACGAGCCTTTTCTTCAGCCTCCGCCATCAAGCGTTCCTCTTCTTCATGCTGTTGGCGTATGCGTTCTTCCTCCTCGCGGCGTTGCTTTTCCTCCTCCTCGCGGCGGAGCCTTTCTTCTTCGTCTTTTCTAGCCTGTTCTTCGGCCGCGCGGCGCATACGTTCTTCTTCTTCCTTGCGTTTTCTTTCTTCCTCGGCAGCCTGTCTTTCAGCTTCTAATCTAGCCTGTTCCTCGGCTTCCTTGCGCTTTCTTTCTTCTTCTTCGCGGATAGCCTGTTCGCGGGCTTCTTTTTCTTCCATGAGGAGGGCTTCTAATTTGGACATCTCTTGTTCAAAGAGCGCGCGCTGTTCTTCTTCACGACGCTTTCTTGCAGCTTCCCTTGCAAGGCGTTCTTCCTCCTTGCGTTTTCTTTCTTCTTCTAAGCGGGCTTGCTCCTCGGCTTCCTTGCGTTTTCTTTCTTCTTCTAAACGAGCCTGTTCTTCGGCTTCCTTGCGCTTTCTTTCTTCTTCTAAGCGAGCTTGTTCTTCTGCTTCTTTGCGCTTACGTTCCTCCTCCTCTTTACGTCTGCGTTCTTCCTCCTCCTGACGTTTTCTTTCTTCTTCTAAACGAGCCTGTTCCTCGGCTTCCTTGCGCTTTCTTTCTTCCTCTTCTCTGGCGATTCTTTCAGCTTCTAATCTAGCCTGTTCCTCAGCTTCCTTGCGTTTTCTTTCTTCTTCCTCGGCAGCTATACGAGCCTGCTCCTCCTCAATCTCCTTTTGTGAAATTGCATCTAAAGCGGCTTGGCGGAGAGCGGCGGCTTTGGCCTCCTCAGCCTCCTTCATAGCCTGTTCCTTCATTTTTTCGGCAGCCTTTAACGCTTCTTGCTTTGCTTCCTCGGCCTCTCTAAGAGCGGCGGCTTTGGCTTCTTCAGCTTCTTTTCTCGCTTTTTCAGCTTCGGCAAGAGCGGCGGCTTTAGCTTCCTCAGCTTCCTGTCTTGCCTTTTCAGCCTCTCTAAGAGCGGCGGCTTTAGCTTCCTCAGCTTCGGCAAGAGCTGCAGCTTTAGCTTCTTCGGCCTCTCTAAGGGCTTTAGCCTTTTCGGCTTCGGCCTGCGCTTTGGCAGCTTCAGTTTCCTGAATAGCCTTTTCTTTTTCGGCGTCTAACATAGCAATCGCCTGATCGGTATCAACATTCTTGACAACTTCTCTTGTTTCATATTCCTGATCCAATATCTTAAACTCCAATTGCGGAAAATGCTCCTGTAAGAACTGGAGAGCGTTGCCCGGCAATTCAATCTGGAAATCATTGCGCAATTTTGTATTGTAATAGTTCAATATGATATTGGTGGCGGTGTTGACATATTGGGCGTCCTGACTTTTTGAAAAGGTGTGCTCCACATCAGGCAGCACCGGAACTGTATTGGACAAATGTCCGGGCAAATCCAAAAGCACATAGTTGTGCAGCGCCTCTTTTACATCAAACTGCGTCTCTACAAAGCTTCCGCCAAAATATCCGTCCTTTTCCGGCATGGACTTTGGCGTGTAAGATATCTTGCGGTAGTAATTAATCTTGTCTGCCGGAATGTGAGCCGCGGATACTTCTCGGTTCATTCCGCTGATATCAAGGAATACAAGGTTTTTATCTTTATCCAGATAAAGTCCTTTAAGGTTGTTATCCTCAAGCTTAACAGTAAGAGAAGGGTTATTAGCCTTCTCAATATATTCATTGTATTTGTGAAGGAAAAATTCAGCATCTTCTTTTTCTCGAATTAATCGGTATTCTTCCATCTTGGTAATCGAACGCTCTTTTGTATCTTTAGCAGACTGCTGGATAATGCTGCCAATCTCGGAAGCTTCAGGCAGGCCGGGCAGATAAACGCTAATATCCTCAATAAACTTATCTACCTTGCGGGTAAGCTTAATAACAAGAGCGTTCTGTCCCATGAACTTCTCAGTGCTAACCCCTGTTACATGTACTAAACAGAACTCAAAGGACTCGCACTTGCCCTTTGAGGCGTCCTTTGTAAGCATTTTTTCTGTAGATTGAGCGGAAGCCTCCTCCTCGTTAGGATCAAATTCCTTCTCAATGCTTATAAATCCTTCTCCCTGAATGGTAAACTTGGACAAATATAATTCAATCTTTGTTTCCTTAGCGAATACCCCGCTTTTGAATGTGGAATACCAATGATTAATCTTTTCATTCTTGGCTTCACAGTTCTTACATAACAGAGTTGTTGTCTCTGATCCACAAATTGGACACTTCATGCTAATCTCTCCCTTACTAGTTAGTATAAAAACACATATTCATTGTACTGTAAAATACCGAAAAAATCAATTTTTTTTTAACACTTTTCGGTGTTTTTCCTAAAATTTTTTAAAATTAATTTATGGTCAATGTGGAAAAGTTGAAAAATGGCGGTAATTTTGTGGAAATTATTATCATATTAAGAAAATTTTCTCATATATTTATGATACAAAGGCCAAAAGGTCACGCGCCTTTTGTTTAAGTAAACATGCAGACACAACGATTACCGTTAAGGAGGAGGGATTATGTGGCGTATGAAAGCGAAGCTTGTATGGCGAGGGGCAAAAGAGCAAAACATTTGGAGGAAGAAATTAATCGTATATTACCTGTAAAAATCAGACAGGAGCTTTTAAGAGCGATTCCTTCTTATGAAAATTTGCAGGAAATACGTTTGCGTACAGGATGTCCAATGTGCATACAGTATGAAAATCAGGAATTTTTCCTTAACATTAAGGGAACGCTTACAACCTCCTATGAGGATGGAATGATTATAGAAGAAGAAATTATTAATGAAATATTAGAGTATGTATGTAATTATTCCGTTTACGCCTATGATAAGGAGTTAAGGCAGGGATATATTACGATTCAGGGCGGGCATCGCGTAGGAGTTGCGGGAACAACAGTAGTGGAGGGAGATAGAATAGTAAAAATGAAGCATATTAGTTTTATGAATATACGAATTTCGCATGAAGTGGTAGGATGCGCAAGAAATATGATACCGTATGTGACAAAGGAGGGAGAGCTTTGCAATACATTGCTTATTTCGCCTCCCAGATGTGGAAAAACAACAATGTTAAGAGATTTGATACGCATTTTTTCTAAAGGGGAGGGACTTAAGCGCGGATATACTGTGGGGGTAGTGGATGAGCGTTCGGAGCTGGCGGCTTCCTACATGGGAGTTCCGCAAAATGATTTAGGACCAAGGACGGATGTGCTTGACTGCTGCCCTAAATCTGATGGAATGATGATGATGATCCGTTCCATGGCGCCGCAGGTAATTGCGGTGGACGAGATTGGCGGAAGCCGAGACGTCGATGCAATCAAATATGCTACGAACTGCGGATGTACGCTTTTTGCAACGGTTCATGGAACAAGCATGGAGGATGTAAGAAGCCGGCCTCTTATTGGTTCGCTTATAGATATGCACATTTTTAAAAGATACATATTACTATCAGGCGGAAAAAATTTAGGAAAAATAGAGACTATTTATGACGACATGGGTAATTGTCTGGGAGGGTAAAATGAAACTACTGGGCTTAAGCTTTATTTTAATCAGCGCTTATTATCTGCAGAAGGAAATATGTTATAAAATGAAACATCGGCAAAACCAATTACAGGTATTTGTACAATCTCTTACAACACTAAAGGGAGAGATTATTTATTGCAATTCCACATTGCCTGAAATTTGTATAAAGCTTGGAAAAAGAGGAGTAGGCGGCGTAGAGGGATTTTTCTATCGTGTTGGACATACATTGAGGGAAAATCTCGGAAACAGTACGTTTTGTCAGGTTTGGGAAAAGGAGTCGAAGCCTTTGATAAGTGAGCTTAAATTGGACTCGTTTAGGTTTGTGCAGCTTGGAAGGCAGCTTTCAACAGGAGATAAAAAGGAGAAGCTTGAGCAGCTTGAATGGTATATTTCCCAAATGAAGGACAACTTAAAGCGTGAGCAGCATTTGATTAATGAGCGTATAAAGGTGACTAGAAGTTTGGGACTGGCAGGAGGTTGTTTAATAGTTTTACTATTGATATAAGGAGTGGCTAAATGACGATTAATCTCATTTTTAAAATAGCAGCGGTGGGAATTATTGTAACCATATTAAATCAGGTGTTGAAGCATGCGGGCAGGGACGAGCAGGCGTTTTTAGTAAGTCTGGCGGGGTTGATTTTGGTATTGGTCTGGGTGCTTCCCTATATTGCCGAGCTGTTTGAGTCAATGAAGAGGTTATTTTCTCTGTAGAAAAGAGGAGTTTTATGGATATTATACATATTATTGGTATTGCGGTGATTGCAAGTCTTTTGGCGTTATGGTTTCATCAGGCATATCCTCAATATAGTATATATATTGTGCTTGCAGCGGGGATTTTAATTTTATTTTGCTGCTATGATGGTCTTAGCCAAATTATAAAAAGCGTGGAGAGCTTCTACAGACATCTGGGAGAAAATGCAGTTTATGTTAAGGTGCTGCTCAAGATTGTGGGAATTGCTTATATAAGCGAATTTTGCAGTAATTTGTGCAAGGATGTAGGGTATGGCGTTTTGTCCGCCCAAGTGGAGCTTGCGGGAAAGCTTACAATTTTGGTATGCGCGCTTCCAATTTTATCAGGACTTATTAAGGTTATGGACAAGCTTATGGAGCATATGATTTTTTGATGGGAGAACCGGTATGAGGGTAAGGCGGTTATGGAAAATAAAATTTATTTTACTGCTGCTTTTTGCAGCTGGTACTCTTTTTGTAAATATTTTGCCGGTCTTCTCTGCCGATGTTGAGGAGGACTATTCATATTCCTTAGAACGCCTCTATGATGAAATGGACGAGCAATTTGAAGAATTGGATAATATGCTTTCTGACGAGACATTTTCCTCAATGACTAAGGAGTTGATTAGAGGTGATATGAAGGGCTCCTTTTCTTCGATAATAAAAATATTTTTTAATGGATTAAGAATACAGTTTGAAAATGAGAGGGACAATTTATGGAAGCTGTTTTTGTTGGGAATTTTATCTGCATTTTTAGTAGATTTTTCTGCCCCCGCCCTTAAAAATTATGTGGGCGATACGGGATATTTTGGAATTTATACAGTTATGATGATGATTTTATTAGTATCCTTCTATCAGGTATACCAGACAGCCCTTGACGGAGTTAAGCTAATGTTTGAGACGGTGGGAGTGATAATTCCGGTATATGTGGGAGCCCTTTTTATGGCGGGTGATGTAAAGACCGGAATAGGGGTGCATGCCTTAGTATTGGGAAGTATCGCGGGAACCCAGTGGCTTGTGGAGCATATTTTGCTGCCTATGATTTTTTACTATTTCGTAGTGCAAATGATGAATTTCAGTATGAAGGAGGATAGATTTTCGAGATTTTCTGCATTTTTAAAGCAGATAGTGACATGGAGCCTTAGATTACTGTTTGGTATTATTACAGGAATGCAGGTGGTACAGTGTTTGCTGCTTCCTGTAACAGATCAGGCGAAGCAGTCTAATTTTTCTAAAAGCCTGTCGGCAATCCCGGGAATTGGCGCCAGCGCCAGAGCTCTTACAGGAACGATACTTAATTCTGCTACTGTGGTTAAAAATGCAGTTGGAATTGCCGGAATGTTGGTGCTGGTTATGGTGGCGCTTTTGCCGGCGGCAAGAATACTGCTTTTTATATTAGCATATCAATTGCTGGCAGCATTGCTTCAGCCCATTGCTCATAAAAGGGTTGCAGGAGTCTTAGGGGCGGCGGCAGGCAGCGGAAAGCTGCTGCTTTCCAGTATGGTGACTAGTACGGCATTGTATCTTGTATGTATAGCAATGGTTACGTCTGCTACCGGTATTTTGCAGTGAGGGGGTTTAAGGTGAAACAGTATTTGGTGACAATTGTATTTTTTACGGTGCTGGTGAGCCTTATCGGGCAGATGCTGCCGGGGGAGAGGTATTATAAGATATATGGCATAATATCGGGTATGCTTTTGATATTAGTATTTATCTATCCGCTTTTACAGATATTTGGCGTTTACGAGGCTATGGGGGATTTTATGCAAAAAGAGGTTTTAAAGCCTTCTTACAAATCCGTAGAGGAAAGTCTTAGCGAAGCTTTGGAAAAGCAGATTAAGGTGCTGCTGTCGGATATGGTAAAAGATGGAAAGGAGGATGGAATCAGGGTTAAAGTTAAGGTGTCTAAGGATAGTGTTGAGGAGATTAGGGTGTGGGGAAAGTGGAGCGGTACAGGACAGCAGGAGGCTTTGACAGTACTTTGTGCGATGTATCAGCTTCCACAGGACAAGGTGATTATAAATGGGAGCAGTGATAGTTAAGTGTTTCGGCGAGGTGGAGTTTTATGAAATGGAAATGGAAGTCAAAGGAGGAGATTGAAACAATACTTAATAAATGGAAAGAAATTGCTAAAGAGACGGGATATTTTAAAATCGCGCTGCTGGCGTTGGCTGGAATTGTATTGGCAGCGTTAAGTTTTACTGGAGAATCGGATAAAGAAGAACAAAATAGCGGGGATATGCTCGGAAAGAAGAATGTAAAGCAGGAGAAGGTAAATGAGCAGAGTGCGGAGGACAGGCAGGAAAAGTATGTGAATGAGCTTGAGAAGAAGCTTGAAAACCAGTTAAGGCAGGTGGAGGGGGTAGGAGATGTGACTGTGATGATTACTCTTAAGGCTTCTTCGGAAACTGTGGTAAATAAAGATATTTCCGTCTCCGAGCGTATGACAAATGGAGAAACAGGGGATACTGTATTAGAGCAGGACAGCGACAGACAGGAGGAAACAGTGCTTATAGCAGGAGGGGATGGCGAGGAAAGCCCGTTTGTAATAAAGGAAATCAGTCCGGAAATAGGAGGAATACTTGTAATTTGCGATGGAGGAGACGAGCCGGCGGTAATTCAAAATATTACTTCGGCGGCAGAGGTTATATTTTCAGTATCTCCGCATAAAGTTAAAGTAATGAAGAAAGTTGTATCAAATTGATTTTTCAGGAGGGCTTTATGAAAAAGAAACGTCGCAACCAAATGGTAATCACTGCTTTAGCTCTTATGATTGCAGTGGCAGGGTATCTGAATTTTTCAGGTAAGGAGATGACGCTGCTTAAGGAGAGCGCCGATTCCGCTGAAAATTTGGCGGATATGAAGGAAAGCATGGCAAATGAAGATGGGCTGCTTAATGATGATGAGGTGGTACAAACTGACGGAGAGGAAATATTGGCTTCGGGGGATGGGAAGAAGGCTTCTGATAAATTGTCGGATGCAGATATACCGAGTGAGGAAAGCGATATGGCGGATGCTTCAGATATTTCAGACGCTGCAGATTCATTGGAGGCGCAAAACGACGACGCTTTGGCAGGAGATGATGAATTTGCTTCTGACGACAGTGTGGTAAGCGCAGAACAGAATGATACGGTGGAGACAGCGTCGAGTAATAAGGTTGCCAATTCAGTAATATCCGCCCAGATTTCAAAAGAGCAGAACAGGTCGCAGAACAAGGAGCTTCTGATGGATATTATTAATAGCGACAAGGTGTCAAAAGCGCAGAAGAAGGAGGCCACAAACAAGCTGCTTGAGCTTTCCGATTTTATGGAAAAGGAGGCTGCCACAGAGCAGGTGCTTAACGCTAAGGGATATAAAAACGCGATGGTAAGCATGTCAAAGGATTCTGTGGATGTTATGGTGGATTTAAAAGAAATTACAGATGTTGATAGGGCAAAAATCGAGGATGTGGTGCAAAGAAAAACAGGAGTTTCCATAAATAATATTGTTATTAGCTCGATTAAGTGATATAATAATTCTATATGACGAGTAATTGCGGCGCAGGCTAACATGTTTAGAGATATTATAAAGCGCATAGCAATTACGGGGTTATCCAGATTAAGGAAAGGACGGTTTAGGTTATGAGTTCCAAACCAGAAGCACAGCGAAAGGCTGCAGCTAACAAGACTGCAAAAAATAAAAATAACAAAAAAACTAATTATCGTATTGAACAGAATCAAGAGAATGGAACTCTTTTGATTGCGGATGAAGTGATTGCTTCAATTGCAGGTATCGCTGCAACGGAAGTTGAGGGCGTTGTTCGCCTAAACGGTAACATTACAAATGAAATTGTAAGCAAGATTGGCATGAACGTATTGTCAAAGGGAGTTCGTATTGCCATTGAGGATACAAAAGTAAAGATAGAAATGAATTGTGAATTGAAGTATGGCTGCGCTATTCCGGAGGTTTCAAAGGCAGTTCAGGAAAGAGTAAAGCAGAGCGTTGAGAATATGACGGGACTTGAGGTCGTTCGGGTGAATGTATACGTTGCTGCTGTTACAGAAGTGAAATAGCGCTTTTGCGGCAATTGAATGTAGTATGATAATAACCCTTAAAGCGACAGCATTTAAGGGTTTTGTCAAATTATTGATAAATATAGAAAGGTACGGGTTTATGGATAGAAGAAAGTTCCGGTTAGTATTGTTTAAGTTGATGTTTCAGGTGGAGTTTCAGGAGGAATTTTCAGTTGAAGAAGCCATTGAACTTTATGGCGCCGGAGATGAAGCAGGCGAGGCTGTCTGCATAAAAGAAAAGGACAAAAAACAGCTAAAAGAAAAGATAGACGATATGCTTTCAAAAAAGGCGGAGCTTGACAGCATAATTGAACAGTACAGCAGCGGCTGGAAATTAAACCGTATTGGCAAGGCGGAGCTGGCTATTTTAAGATTGGCGATATATGAGATTTTATATGATTCAATACCCGCTCCCGTTGCAATTAACGAGGCGGTAGAGCTGGCAAAACAGTATACAGACGAGAGGGCTCCGGCATTTATCAATGGAATACTGGGCAATGTGGCAAGGCATATAAAAACGGATAGAAAAAAGGGTTAAGTACAGTATCATAGGAGTTATACATGGATAAGATTTATTCTGTTGAGGAGATTAACAGCTATATTAAAGGACTTTTGAACCGCGAGGCGCTTTTGAACCGTTTGTCTGTAACAGGCGAGCTGTCAAATGTAAAATATCATTCGTCAGGTCATATTTATTTTACATTGAAGGATTCAAGAGGAGCCATACGCCGCATAATGTTTGCCGGAAACCGCGCTAAAGGGCTTCAGTTTCGTATGCAGGACGGGCAGAGCGTGGTAGTGTCGGGAAGAATTGACGTTTACGAGCGCGACGGAACATATCAGATGTATGCAAGCCGGATTGTGTTAAGCGGAGTAGGGGCGCTGTATGAACGATATGAACAGTTAAAGAAAAAGCTGAATGAGGAAGGAATATTTGATTTTGAACATAAGAAGCCGATTCCTTTATATGCTTCTAAGGTTGGAATAGTGACAGCCGGCACAGGCGCCGCAATAAAGGATATTATGAGTATTGCTGAATCGAGGAATCCTTATGTGCAGCTTTATCTATATCCGGCAAAAGTTCAGGGCGAGGGAGCGGCTGAAAGTATTGCTAAAGGAATTAAGACACTTGACAACATGGGGCTTGATACTATTATTATTGGCAGAGGAGGAGGCTCCATTGAGGATTTATGGGCTTTTAATGAGGAGGTTGTGGCATACGCCATTTACAATGCAAAGACTCCGATTATAAGCGGAACCGGACATGAAACGGATACTACGATTGCGGATTACGCAGCCGATAAGCGGGCGGAGACTCCGTCAGCGGCATGTGCGCTGGCTGTATTTTCATGGAATGATTATGTTGCGCTGCTTAACCAAAAACTCGGACTGTTAAAAAGAGCGATGGGACATAAGTATATTGATATTAAGAACCGGATTGAAAAGTATGAGCTTCGTTTGCAGCAGATAAGTCCGCAAAGGCGTTTAGAGGATAGGCAGCAATATTTAGACCAACTGAATACAAAGCTTAATACGCTTATGGCAGCTATGCTGTCTGAAAGGGATAATAGCCTTAAAATGGCAAAGGAACGCATGGAACAGCTTGTACATGACAGATATCAGAGCGTTAAGCATATGCTGGAGATTAAAACCGTAAGGCTTAACGGATTAAGTCCTACAGCTAAGCTTGTTAAAGGCTTTGGATATATTGAAAAGGACGGGCGTCCGGTTGCAGGCGTCGAGCAGCTTGCTAAAGGAGACGTCATTAAGATTACTATGAAGCAGGGCAGCAGGAACGCTGAGATTTTAGAGTAAATATAAAGGAGAAAATACATGGCAGAGAAAAAGAAATCTATAGAAGAAAATTTACAAAGATTAGACGAGATTATTGAGAAGCTTTCAGGAGAGGACGCTACCTTGACGGATTCTATCAAGAACTATACTGAGGGAGTTGGAATTATCAAGGAGTGTCAGGAGAGTTTGGAACAGGTGGAAAAGCAGATTATTGAGTTGACAAAGGAGACCTCAGATGAAGAACAGGATAAATGAAAGAGCGGCTCAGATAGAAGCAATAATAAAAAAATATCTTCCGAAGGAGGAGGGGTATGAAAAGAAGATTTACGAAGCAATGAATTATACAATGCTTGCAGGCGGCAAGCGTATCCGGCCTATGCTTATGCAGGAAACATACCGATTTTTTGGAGGCGGTTTAGAGATTATTGAACCCTTTATGGCGGCTATTGAGATGATTCATACCTATTCCCTTATACATGACGACCTGCCTGCAATGGATAATGATGATTACAGAAGGGGGAAAAAGACCGCGCATATTGTATTTGGAGAGGATATTGCTATTTTGGCGGGAGACGCACTGCTTAATTATGCATTTGAGGTGGCATCCGGAGCATTTGAAGCCTATCCTGAAAGACATGAGATTGGAAGGGCTATGATGGTGCTTGCTAAAAAGCCGGGCGTGAAAGGGATGATTGGCGGACAGGTGGTTGATGTGCTGCTGACGGGCAGAAAGATTTCTGACGACGAGCTCTTATATATTTATAAATGTAAGACCGGCGCTTTAATCGAAGCCTCCATGATGATAGGAGCTATTTTAGCGGGGGCGGATGACGAGGCTGTCGGTAAGGTGGAGAGAATCGCCTTGGATGTGGGATTGGCGTTTCAGATTCAGGATGATATTTTGGATATAACAAGCGACACTGAAACTCTTGGCAAGCCTGTAGGCAGCGATTCAAAAAATAACAAATACACCTATGCAACCATGCATGGACTTGATGAATCAAGGAAAGAGGTTAAGAGACTTACTGAGGAGGCTCTCTCATATTTAGACGAGCTTTCAGGTGAGAATCAATTTTTAAATGATTTGTTAATATATATGATTAACAGGGAAAATTAGATTTTAAAATAATAAGGATTGAGGTACGTTAGATGGCGTTATTGGACAAAATAGTAAATGCAAACGACATAAAACAGATAGATCCGTCTGATTATAATAAATTGGCAGAGGAGATACGGGAATTTTTATTACAAAAGATAAGCAGGAACGGAGGTCATCTTGCATCGAATTTAGGAGTGGTGGAGCTTACCATGGCGCTCCATTTGTGTCTGCATTTTCCAAAGGACAAATTAATCTGGGATGTGGGGCATCAGGCGTATACCCACAAGCTTTTGACAGGGCGCAGAAAGGATTTTGATACTTTAAGGCAATTTGGAGGAATGAGCGGTTTCCCAAAGAGAAATGAGAGCGATACGGATGTGTTTAATACAGGACACAGCTCAACATCTCTCTCTGCAGCCTATGGATTTGCCAGAGCAAGGGATTTAAAGGGGACGGATGAGACTGTGGCAGCGGTTATTGGAGACGGCGCATTGTCCGGCGGAATGGCATATGAGGCTCTCAACAATATTGGACAGCTAAAGAGTAATATGATTATTATCTTAAATGATAATAAGATGTCTATTTCAGAAAATGTAGGCGGAATGTCAAAATATCTGAATAAGATTCGTGTTGGCGACAAGTACAATGAATTTAAGGGCGATGTGGAGCAGGCTATTTTGAGTATTCCAAAGATTGGTTATCCGCTGGCAAAGACGGTAAAGCGTTCTAAGGATTCAATAAAGCATTTGATGGTGCCCGGAATGCTGTTTGAAGACATGGGAATTACCTATGTAGGGCCGGTATACGGTCATGATATAGGGCTGCTCGTAGATACTATTGAGCAGGCTAAAACAAGGAAAAGGCCTATTTTGATTCATGTGGTGAGCAAAAAGGGGAAGGGGTACAGGTATGCGGAGAGGTATCCTGAACGTTTCCATGGAGTGGAACCGTTTGATATAAGCACAGGCAAGGCTTTAAAGAAAAAGGAAGTTGCCACGTACACAGATGTTTTCAGCAAGAAGCTTTTAACATTGGCGAAGGAGCATGAAGAACTGGTGGCAGTGACTGCCGCCATGCCTGATGGTACGGGACTTTCAGAATTTGCAAAGACATATCCTCAAAGATTTTTTGATGTGGGAATTGCAGAGGAACATGCGGTTACATTTGCGGCGGGAATGGCGGCGTCGGGGCTTCATCCGGTTGTTGCAGTGTATTCTTCATTTTTTCAGAGAGCCTATGACCAGATTTTGCATGACGTGTGTATACAAAATCTGCCGGTTATATTTGCGCTTGACCGTTCCGGTCTGGTGGGGGCTGACGGAGAGACTCATCAGGGAATATTTGATATTTCATTTTTAAATCATATTCCCAATATGACTATAATAGCGCCTAAGAACAGATATGAGATGTCAAGGGCAATGGAATTTGCAGTGGATTATAAAGGGCCTGTGGCAATTAAGTATGCCAGAGGTTCTGCATATTACGGATTAAAGGACAAGCAGGAGCCTTTTGAATATGGCAGAAGCGAATTGATTTACAGCGGTAAAAAGGTTGCGATAATTGCTGTCGGCAAAATGATGGAGGAGGCGGTTAAGGCATACGAGTCGTTAAAGGAGCAGGGGATAGAGGCGACTTTAGTAAATGCGCGTTTTATAAAGCCTTTAGATGAGGATATGATTAATTACCTTGCAAAGAGGCATGATGCAATTGTTACTGTTGAGGACAATATTTATCAGGGAGGATACGGTCAGATGGTGTCTGCTTTTTTGCGGAGGAATAATCTAAAATGCAAGATTACTAATCTGGCAATTGAGGATCAGTTTGTTAAGCATGGCAGCGTTGAGGAGTTGACGCATATGCTGGGACTGGATGCGCCGGCTATCGAGCGGGCGGCGCTTTCCTATATAAAGAAAGCAAAGCATTGAGAAAGGTATATCATGGGCAGGGAACGGTTAGATGTATTGCTGGTAAAGAAAAATCTGGCAGCTTCAAGGGAGAAGGCAAAGGCTATTATTATGTCTGGAATTGTGTTTGTTGACGGAGAGAGGGAGGATAAAGCCGGAGCCGCATTTGATGAGAAGGCTGTAATTGAAGTAAGGGGCAGTACCCTTCGTTATGTGAGCAGAGGAGGTTTAAAGCTTGAAAAGGCTTTAAACGAATTTTCAGGTATATCATTGGAGGGTAAGGTGTGCATGGACGTCGGCAGCTCTACGGGCGGATTTACCGACTGTATGCTGCAAAATGGCGCTATAAGGGTATATTCGGTGGACGTTGGACATGGACAGCTTGACTGGAAGCTTAGAAATGATAAACGCGTTGTGGTAATGGAAAAGACAAATATTCGTTATGTGACGACGGAAGACGTCAATGAGCTTATTGATTTTGCCTCAATTGACGTGTCTTTTATTTCCCTTAGTAAGGTGTTAAAGCCTGTTCACTCACTTCTTAAAGGACAGGGACAGGTGGTGGCGCTTATTAAACCCCAGTTTGAAGCGGGCAGGGAAAAGGTAGGCAAAAAAGGAGTAGTCAGGGATATAAAGGTGCATGAGGAGGTTATTGAAAATGTAGCCCGTTTTGCAGTAGAAGCAGGTTTTCGTTTGCTGAAGCTTGACTATTCACCCATACGAGGGCCGGAGGGTAATATAGAATATTTATTGTACATGGAAAAATGTAACGCTGCAGGAGAAGAAATAATCCCTTTTGATATTAAAGGGGTGGTTGAAGCTTCACATAATGCGCTGGCGCACAAATAAATCATACGTCGCAGGGAAGGATAGATATGAAGCATTTTCTTATAATTAAACTCTCAGATAAGGATAAAGATAATACTTTTACTGATTATGTGAAAAACTATATTGAGGAGCTTGGAGGAAGCGCTTTAATATTATCCCGTACTTTGGAGCAGATGAGCGAGCCTTTAAGCCTGCCGGAGTATTGCGACTGCATTATGGTTTTAGGAGGAGACGGTTCTATTTTGAGGACGGTACGAGCGGTGTATTTAAAAAATATTCCGATTGTGGGCGTTAATTTTGGTAATCTCGGTTATTTGACGCAAACGGAGCCGGACGATATAAAACAACTGATTGACAGGCTTTTTTCTGATGATATTTCAATTGAAGCTCGAATGATGTTAGAGGGAACGATGTATCACAAAGGCAGACAGGTACATAAAGAGATAGCGTTAAATGATATTGTGGTGGGAAGAAGCGGCATATGCCGTATTATAAGACTTAGGATTTTGGTAAATGGAGAGCTGCTTAATGTATATGATGCAGATGGGGTAGTGATTTCAACTCCTACAGGCTCAACTGCATATAATTTGTCAGCCGGAGGTCCGGTTGTGTGTCCTAAGACTAATATTATAGTGGTAACGCCCATTTCCCCTCATTCTCTTTCTGCAAGAAGCGTTATACTTTCGGATAAAGACAGCATTCAAATTGAAGTTGAGAAGGTTCGCACCATGCCGGAGGAGGCTGTGGCAACCTTTGACGGACAGATTGGCAAAGAGATGGAGCCGGAGGATATTATTAAGATAGAGCGTTCCCCCTATAATGCGAGTTTGGTAAGGGTTAGGAAGTCGAGCTTTTACGAGGTGCTGCGTAATAAAATGGGGGATTACTATCCGTAGCATCGGTTAAATGTCGTATTCGACAAGACGCCAACAACTAACAGTTGTTGGACAGAGTTGCGCAATGTGTAGTATAATCATAAAATAATATTATTTTTTAATATTGGGAGGATTTACAGGTAATAGGTGAAAGCGGAAAGACATGCAAAAATTATTGAATTGATTGAAAATTATAATATTGAAACTCAGGATGAACTGGCGGAAAGACTGGCGGAAGCGGGTTTCGTTTCTACTCAGGCAACGATTTCCAGAGATATTCGAGAGCTTAAGCTGACAAAAATTGCATTTCCCGGCGGAAAGGCAAAGTATGTACTATTAAAGAATCAGCAGGAATCCAATATGATACGTTACAAAAGAGTGCTTAGAGATGGAATACTGACTATGGAAACTGCACAGAATATTATAGTAATAAAGACTGTATCGGGGCTTGCTATGGCAGTGGCGGCAGCTCTTGATAATTTGAATATTTATGGTGTGGTGGGCTCTATTGCAGGGGACGATACTATAATGTGCGTTATAAGGAGTAATGACATGGCGGCTGATGTAATGGATTCCATTGGGCATTTTACCCAGAATGCTGATGTGGAGGAGGAATGATATGTTACTGAATCTGCATGTGAAAAATCTTGCATTAATTGATGAAATAGAAGTAGATTTTTTTGACCAATTAAATATTCTGACCGGTGAAACCGGAGCGGGTAAATCAATATTAATAGGCTCTATAGAAGCGGCTCTTGGCGGTAAGGTTTCAAGGGACATGATTCGGCAAAATGCAGAGTATGCGTTGATTGAACTGCTGTTTCAGGTAGAGGAAAAGTCTGTAATAGATGCATTAAAGGAGAGGGATATTTTTATGGAGGATAACCAGCTTGTTATCCAGCGCAAGATTTTTCCCAATCGAAGCATTTGCAGAGTGAATGACGAGACAGTTAATCTTTCGACATTAAGGGAGGTAGCTTCGCTGTTATTGGATTTACATGGACAGCAGGAGAATATGACGTTAAAGAATTCTGCTAATCAGCTAAAGCTTTTGGATCAATATATCGGACAGGAAGCATTTACGCTCAGGGAACAGTGCAGTGAGCAATTTCAGGAATATGCCCGCCTTAAAAGGGAGTATGAGGAGTTTACCGGCGAGGGAGAACGTAAGAGGAGGGAGCTTAGCTTTATAGAATATGAGGTAAATGAAATAAGAAGCGCTAAACTTAAAGCGGGCGAGGACGAAGAGTTAGAGAAATTATATAAAAAGCAGGTTAATTCAAGACAGATAGTGGAGGTCTTAGGTCAGATTGAGCGTATGACCGGCAGTGACAGCGGAGGAACGGTTTCGTATCTTTTAGGGCAGTGTATAAAGAGTATGAGCGGTATTGCGGATATTGATGAGACTACTCATTCTCTGTATGATCAGTTGAATCAGATGGATTCCTGCATGTCGGATTTTAACAGGGAGCTTTCGGATTACCTTTTGGAATTTAATTTTAATCAGGGAGATTACCAGCAGACAGAGGAAAGGTTAAATGTCATTAATCAATTAAAGTCAAAATATGGACATACTATAGAAAAGATTTTGCTTTATGCTGATGAAAAAGAGGAGGAGCTTAGAAAATACGGAGATATTGAGAGTTATCAAAAAAAGTTGGAAGCTGAGTACATAAAGGCTAAGGACGCTTTAACCCAGACTGTAAATGCGCTTACAAAATGCCGAAGAAGCTATATTGACAGGATGGCGGCGGATATAAAGGAGGCGCTTGTTTCACTGAATTTTTTACAGGTAGAGTTAAGCCTTGTGATGAAGGAAACTAAGGTCGGCGCTATGGGAAAGGATGAGCTTATATTTTTAATTTCCACCAATCCGGGAATGCCTGAAAAGCCTATAAGCCAAGTCGCTTCCGGCGGAGAACTTTCTCGTATTATGCTTGCTGTCAAGTCGGTGTTGGCGGACTCCGACCAGATTGCAACGTTAATATTTGATGAAATTGATACGGGAGTGAGCGGAAGGACTGCTCAGATGGTTGCTGAAAAGCTGAATGTTATAAGTCGTAAGCATCAGGTTATATGCATTACGCATTTGCCGCAGATTGCCGCTATGGCGGACACGCATTTTTGTATTACAAAACAGATGGAGGAGGATTCTACAAGAACCGATATAAGAATGCTGCATGACGAACAGTCTGTAAAAGAATTGGCAAGACTTCTTGGAGGAGCTGAAATTACAGATACAGTTTTGAAAAGCGCAAAAGAAATGAAGGAACTGGCGCTTCAAAAAAAACGGGAAATGTAAAGTTTGTTCCATAACTTGCTAGGGTTAAGAAAAATACAAAGGAAGCATACTATAGATGAAGTATAGTATGCTTCCTTTATATTTTTCAAGGGTAATTAACTGTAATTTAAGGAGAGCGAAGTGTAGTTATGGAAAAAAGAAAGCGGATATATAGAAAAACTTTAATAGGTATAGCTGTAATAAACGTGATTTTAATTGCAGTATGTCAGATTGTATTATATAGGAGGGCGATACCCGAACAGCTTGAACTGCATGAGGGCGAGGTGTCTCGGTTTGATTTCCATATGCCTGCCAGCGCCACTATGTACGAAGGGGATGGAGAGAGTATAAATGAAGGAGAACAGGTTGCAGAGACTATGGCGGGCGGAAAAACTGTAAGTCCCGTAGCTTCCTTTAATCTGGCAAAGCCATTTTCTATTTCCGCCGGCGGTAAACAGGAATATACAATGGAGGTTAAACTTTTTGGTCTGATTTCCTTAAAACAGGTATCTGTCCGTACTGTAAGCGAGCAATATATTATTCCCGGTGGACAGACAGTTGGTATATATGTAGAAACTGATGGCGTTCTTGTGCTTGGCACTACCGGAGTGGAAGATTCCGATGGGAGATATGTAAAGCCGGCGGAAAATATTATTGTAAAGGGAGATTATATTACAGCAGTAGATGGCAGGAGCATTCACTATAAATCGCAGCTTTTAAACCAGATTGCTAAACATAAGGAAAACCCGATGGTACTTACAGTGAGACGAAACAAGCAGAAAATAAAGGTTAAGGTAACTCCTGTTGCTACAAAGAATAAGGGCGATTACAAATGCGGTATATGGATAAGGGACGATACGCAGGGAATAGGAACTCTTACCTATGGGACAGAGGAAGGATATTTTGGAGCTCTTGGCCATGGAGTAAGCGATATGGATACAGGCGAGCTTATGGAAAGCGTCGAGGGAAGCATTTATAAGGCTCAGGTTTCTTATGTGATTGCAGGAAAAAGCGGAAAGCCGGGAGAATTGGTTGGAAGTATAGATTATGCCAGCAAAAACCAGCTTGGAAGGATTACGGATAATACAATTCATGGTATATACGGAAGGGGAAATGCAAAGTTTGCAAGTTATTGCGGCGATAAAGCGGTTCCCGTGGCATTAAAACAGGAGGTTAAGGAGGGCAAGGCTGTTATACAGTCAGGAATTAGCGGTACGCTGGAGAAATATGAAGTCGAGATTGAAAAGGTACAGCTTTCAGGAGTGGGAAAGGCTAATATGATTGTAAGGGTGACGGATGATGAGCTTTTGTCCCTGACTGGCGGAATAGTGCAGGGAATGAGCGGAAGCCCTATTTTGCAAAATGGAAAAATTGTTGGAGCTGTAACTCATGTTTTTGTAAACGATCCTACCAGAGGTTACGGGATTTTTATAGAAAATATGTTAGAACATTCTAATTGAATAATAAAATAAACTATATATTGTGTCGAAAAGTATCAAATAATACAAAATATAGCGTTTTTTTAAAAATTGTGTCATTAAATGCGAGCGGAAAATGTTGTAAAAAAATACACAGGCTACTATAATTAACTTATGATTTACAAGCATTTACATTTTATGGAGGTAGTTATGAGTAATAAAATTAGAGTACTGGTTGCAGATGATAATTCCAAGATGGTTGACATGATTAAGGATCTGGTTAGTATACAGGAGGATATGGAGGTAGCGGGGACCGCATATGACGGACAAGAAGCCTATGAAATGATTTTAGAAACAAAGCCGGATTTGGTATTGCTAGATGTTATTATGCCGAAATGTGATGGATTTGGCGTGCTTCAAAAGCTTCGTCAGGAAAGCGCTGTGCTGGAGAAAAAACCTATAATTATAATGATTTCCGCAGCAGGCAGCGAGCAAATTACAGAAGAGGCAATTGAGCTTGGAGCGGATTATTTTGTTATGAAGCCCTTTGATAAGGACATGCTGCTTATGAAAATGCGTCAGTTGACAAAGCGCAGCCGCAGGATGCCGGAGGCTTTTAGGAGGGGCTTTGTAGATGGCAGCAATGGTTTTGCAAATGGGAATAACTTGGAAATAGTTGTAACTAATATGATTCATGATGTGGGAATACCCGCGCATATTAAGGGATATACATATCTGAGGGATTCCATTTTGCTCGTGATAGGCGATATGGAAATGCTTAACTCTATTACTAAGGAGCTATATCCTACAATTGCGCAGATGCATAAGACCACTTCTTCAAGAGTTGAAAGGGCGATAAGACATGCTATTGAGGTGGCTTGGTCCAGAGGGAAAATGGATATTATTGACGAGCTGTTTGGATATACGGTAAACGCAGGGAAGGGTAAACCTACCAATTCTGAATTCATTGCGCTGATTGCAGACAAAATAAGGCTTGAGCACAGGGCTGAGCTGCTTTGCGGATAAAATTTCATAATTATTGTAAAATAGTCATATGGCTTCTTAAGGTATTAGAATATAAGGGGCAATATGGCTGTTTTTTTACTGTATAAATGACAAATATGTAGAAATGTAAAAGAGTAATTGCATTTTCAATAGAAATAGTTTTATAATAAGCCTTAAGGGGGCAGTAAGTTATGCAGGAAAAAATAATTAAGGTTTATTTGGCAATTAATGACGCTGATATGATGAAGCAATGCGCGAGAGTACTAAAGCATATAAATAACGTATGCATTGTGGGAGCTAATTATCGTCCTGAGGAGGCGTTTCAGCGAATAAAAAGGTGCAAGCCGGATATAGTGGTGGCAGAGGTGCTTATGCCTGAAATGGATGGTTATACTCTTTTGGAATTATTGGAGGAGAAACTTGGAAGCAATATGCCGGACTTTATGATGTGTTATACATTTTTACCTGAGGCGCTCAGCGCATTGGGGAATAGTCCGTATATTATACAGTGCCATGCATTTCCAATAAAAGACAGTATCTTGACAAGACAGTTTAAAACCGGTTTTGAGTATTTTTTGCGGAAGCATGAGCTTCAAAGATACAGGTTAGCTAATGTGGGACAAGGCGTACTAAATGAAGAAGGCGCGCCCTATGATGATAATTTGAAAAATCCGCAGAGAGTAAAGCGCATTGTGTCATATGAATTGAAGCTGATGGGCGCAGACGAGAGCTACAAGGGGTATAAATATTTGGACCGAACTCTCAATAAGATGGTGTTATCCGGCAATCCGGCAGAGAGTATAATGAAGCTGTATCAGGAGTTGGGAGAGGAGGATGGAATTTCCTACCAGAATGTCGAGAGGAATATGCGCACTTGCATTAATAATATATGGAAACAGGGAAATAGAGAATATTTGAGGGATGTTTGGGGATACGGACAGATTAATTCTGTAAATAAGCCTACAAACAGTCAATTTGTGGCGCATATTACGCAAATGCTGCTGCGAGAGTATATATGGTAGTATTCGGCAATAATATTGTGTAATATTTACAAAAAGATATTCAAATAGAATAAAATTTATGCTATAATGTTAAATGTGTTTCAACACTTTATATTAGGAGGTAGCATATGAAGAAGATTCTGTTTGTAGCATCGGAGTGTGTGCCATTTATTAAGACAGGTGGATTGGCAGATGTTGTTGGTACTCTGCCGAAGATTTTTGATAAACAATACTATGATATCAGGGTGGTGATTCCCAATTATCATTGTATTCCATGGGAGTACCGGGAGAAGATGATAACCACAGCATATTTCTATATGGACCAGCATGGTCAGGATCTCTATGTTGGGGTTAAGACGCTGATGATTGATGGTATTTACTATTATTTTATAGATAATGAACAATATTTTGGCGGTGATGTGCCATATTATGATCTGTTTCAGGATATTGAGCGTTTTGCTTATTTTTCTAAAGCGGCGTTGTCTATTTTGCCGGTGGTGGATTTTAAGCCGGATATTATACACTGCCATGATTGGCAGGCAGCTTTAGTTCCGGTATATCTTAATACGATTTTTCAGGGTAACGGTTTTTATTGGGGAATCCGTACAATTATGACTATTCATAATCTGCAATTTCAGGGAGTTTGGAATGTTCCGCATATTCAGGGAGTCAGCAGTCTGCCGGACGAATGCTTTGTGCCGGGACGTCTGGTTCGGCCTAATCAGAATACCAATGTACTAAGACAGCATCAGGATGCCAGTATGCTTAGGGGCGGTTTGGTATATTCTGATTATATTACCACAGTGAGTAATACGTATGCAAGAGAGATTCAGACAGCCTATTATGGCGAGGGACTTGATGATTTGCTTAGTATGCGGCATGAGCGTCTGTGGGGTATTGTCAACGGAATTGACTATGATGTATACAATCCGGCAACTGATCCGAAGATTTACCAGAATTATGAGCTGGAGAATTTCAGGGTGCTTAAGAAGGTAAATAAACGTAAGCTTCAGCAAGAGCTAGGTCTTCCTGTTGATGACAGCCATTTTATGATAGGAATTATTTCAAGGCTTACAGACCAGAAGGGACTTGATTTGGTAGACCGTATTATGAATGAAGTCTGTACGCCCGATACCCAGTTTGTAATATTGGGAACCGGAGACGAGCGCTATGAGAATATGTTCCGGTATTATCAGGGAATTTATGGAGATAGAGTTTCTGCTAATATTTATTATTCTGATGAACGTTCACACAAGATTTATGCAGGAGTGGACGCTATGCTGGTACCCAGCCGGTTTGAGCCATGCGGACTTACACAGCTTATGGCTCTTAGGTATGGCACGGTACCAATTGTACGTGAAACAGGAGGCCTTAAGGATACGGTGTGGCCGTATAATGAGTATGAGCAGACGGGAACAGGTTTCACCTTTGCCAACTATAATGCACATGAGCTTCTTGGTCAGATTAATTATGCAAAGCATGTGTACTACGACCAAAGGGAGAACTGGGACAGAATTGTGGAGAGATGTATGCAGGTAGATTGGTCATGGCAGAATTCTGCTAATATTTATAGAGATTTATACGACCGCATGTAAACAGGAATGGGGTTTTTATGAAAAAGTGTAAAAGACTTTTAGCATTTTTCCTTTGTATCGCCACTTTAAACTCAATATGCGGCTGCAGCGTAATAGACGAGCAGTGGGAAGTGGCTGAGAAATACCGCCTTGAGAATATGACTAAGGAAGAAAAAGAAGCCAGCGAGGCTAAAGAAGCAACAACTACGGAAACTTTACCTCCGCAGAATGTACTGGCGGATTTTATGGACTATGAAAGTAATACATTGGGCGGGCGCATTGCGGTTCCTAACGGATACAAAAGGATTAATGATATAACAGATAAGACTTCTAAAAAGAAAAACAGCAAATCTAAGGCGTCTTCGGAACAGACAACGGAAGCAGTGAACTCCGGCGACTCGTATACATTGGGCGGCGCTGTTACTGAATCAGATAATGCTTTAGGCGAGGCTGTATCAGGAGATGCTTCTGTTGCTGCAACGGACAATTCTTTAGGAGGAGTTGTATCAGGAGATGCTTCGGGCGAGGCGGCAACAACTACGGAGAGCACTACCGAAGAAAGCACTACCGAGGAGCGTAAGAATTCAGAGGACAATAAGTATACTATAGAGCAGTTTATGAGAACTCTGCCGGTAAAAAGAGAACATTCGAGGGTGGTTTTGTACACCGGAGAGGAGAAGGAAAAACAGGATTCCTATGCGGCAATTTTAAATCTTGGTCTTGATAATAGAAACCTTCAGCAGAGAGCAAGCTCTATTATGAGGTTATATGCTGAGTACTACTGGACTAATAAGGATTTTTCCAATATGGAATATAAGCTTGGCAATGGATTTATACTGCCATATAAGAAGTGGTCGGAAGGATACAGGGTTGATGCGGTTGGAGCTGACAATAGCTGGTATACGTATTGTGATGCGGACGATAGTTACGATACCCTTCAATCTTATCTTGAATACTATTTTTCTTATAGCGGAATGGCTACGCTTATGGCGACAAGCCACCAAAAACCTATAGAGAGCCTTTCAGTGGGTGATTTTTTCATAGGTGAGAAGGAATATTGCGCTATGGTAGTCGACATGGCGGAAAATGAGAATGGAGAGCGTTGCTTTTTACTTGCTTCAGGGGGTAGTCCCGGACAGGAGATTGAGGTTTTGAAAAATCCGGCGCACGAAGATCCGTGGTATTATGTATCTGAGCTTGGCGATACATTTGCCACGCCTGAATTTGAATTAAAGGCGGATTTTTGTTATCATTTGACAACAACTGATAATCCTGCTGTAAGCGGCGACGCAAGCGGCAATGCTGCAAGCGGCGAAGGAGTTAATAAAAATTAATTTAAGACCGGCTTGCCAATTTTGAATGATTAATGTTATAGTAAACAAAGAATAAAGTAATAATATTGATAGCAGATTCGTATGAATCTGCTATCAGTGGCTAAAGGAGAAAAAACATGGCGTTTGACGGAGTTGTAATATCCAATATTTTAAATGATTTAAATAAAAGCTGTACTGATGGAAGGATTTATAAGATTTATCAGCCGGAGGATGACGAGCTTTTACTTGTTATTAAAAAAGAACATCAGACAAGCAGGCTGTTTTTGTCCGCTTCTGCAACGCTTCCGCTTATTTACCTTGTTTCAAAAACAAAAGAGAATCCTATGGTAGCGCCTAATTTTTGTATGCTGCTCAGAAAATATATAAGCAACGGACGCATTGTTTCCATAAAACAGCCGGAATTTGAAAGGATTCTTGATTTTGAGATAGAACATCTCAATGAATTGGGGGACGTTTGCCGGAAGCATTTAATAGTTGAAATTATGGGTAAGCATAGCAATATTATTTTTTGCGACAATGAATATAATATTTTGGATAGTATTAAGCATATAAGCCTTTTGGTAAGCTCGGTGAGGGAGGTGCTGCCGGGCAGAAAATATCAATTACCGCCGAATCAAGGAAAATACAATCCTTTGACATTTACGCTTGATGAATGGAGGGAGAAGGTATTGTCTAAACCTGTTACCTGTCAGAAGGCTATATATCAGACGCTCACCGGAATAAGCCCTTTTATGGCGGCAGAGCTATGTTATGAGGCGGGTGTGGACGCAGATTCCGGCACAGCGGCTTTGACGGAGGAAGATGGGGACAAGCTATATGAAGCCTTGCAGGGCTTGCGCTGCAGGATTGAGAAGGGGGAGTATACTCCGTTAATTATATATAAGGACAAAACTCCGATTGAGTATTCCTCAGTGCCAATGGACTCCTACAATGAATTAGAATGTAAGGAGTTTGATAGTATCTCGGAAGTTCTTGAAACATATTATGCAGAGAAAAATCAAATTACAAAGATTAGACAAAAGTCGGCCGATCTTAGGCATATTGTTGGCACTGCCATAGATAGGACGTCAAAGAAGCTTGATTTGCAGATGAAACAGCTTAACGATACAGAAAAGCGGGATAAATATAAAATATATGGAGAGTTGATTAATGTCTATGGGTATGACGTAAAAGAGGGAGAGAAACAGTTTAAGGCTGTTAATTATTATACAGATGAGGAGATTACTATTCCCTTAGATACAGATTTGTCAGTTATGGAAAATGCACAGAAATATTTTGCTAAGTATAATAAGCTCAAGCGCACTTACGAGGCGTTAAGCGAGCTTACATTGGAAACTAAGGCGCAGCTTAAGCATCTTAAGTCGGTTCAGGCGGCGTTAGATATTGCGCTTAATGAAAATGATTTGGCTGAGATTCGTCAGGAGCTTGTGGATTGCGGTTATATGAAGTCCCATAACAGAGGAAGGAAAATTAGAATGAAAAAAAGCAAACCCCTTCATTATATTTCTTCAGATGGCTTCCATATGTACGTAGGCAAAAATAATTTTCAAAATGACGAGCTTACATTTAAATTTGCAAATACAGGCGATTGGTGGTTTCATGCCAACGATATACCGGGCTCGCATGTAATTGTAAAAAAGGAGCAGGCAAAGGAGCTTCCGGACGCTACCTTTGAGGAGGCGGCAAGGCTTGCGGCGTATTATTCCTCCGGCAGAACTGATTCCAAGGTGGAAATTGATTATACTACCAGAGGTAACTTGAAAAAACCGAGCGGAGCAAAGCCGGGCTTTGTCATTTACCATACCAACTATTCAATTATGGCGGTTCCTGATATTACAGATATTGAACAAATAGAATAGAAATGCAAAATGCAATTGATTTGCGTATTACTGTTGACATTATATTAATACTTGTGTATGATAAAAATAAAACGCAAATTAGTTGCATTTTTAAGACTTAATCAGAGGTGTATTATGTGGGATTTGGTGAAGGATAGCATATTAGATGCCGGAAAAGACAGCATGAATTTGCTGTTATTTCTCTTTTTGACATATCTGGTGATGGAGATAATTGAGCATAAAATGGGCGATAGGGCAAAGAACGCTATACACAGAGCGGAGAAAACCGGACCTTTGATTGGAGGAGCGCTTGGTATTATCCCGCAATGCGGATTTTCTACAGTTGCCTCTAATCTGTATGCCGGACGTATAATTACTGTAGGTACGCTTTTGTCTGTCTATTTGTCCACTTCAGACGAGATGCTGCCGATTATGATTTCACAGTCTGTTGATGCGACGGTTATTTTAAAAATATTGGCAGTAAAATTTATAGTGGCTGTTGCGGCGGGCTTTTTAGTTGATATTGCAGTTAGAATTTTTAAGGGGAATAATAAAGAAGATACAATCAAGGGGCGTCTTTACTGGAATGAGCAGCATGACCATGAGAGAAGCATACTTGAGTCTGCTGCTATTCATACGTTAAGAATTTTTATTTTTATTTTATTGATTTCATTTGGGTTGAATATTGTTACAGGCGTTGTGGGTGTAGATATTTTAAAGCAAATGATGGCGGGAAGTCCGGTTATTGGGGCGTTGGCTGCCGGAGTAGTAGGGCTTATTCCCAATTGCGCCGCTTCTGTTGTTATTACTGAGCTATATCTTTCAAACATGATTTCTGTAGGCGCATTGTTTAGCGGTTTGCTTGTAGGAGCGGGAGTTGGTTTACTGGTGCTGTTCCGCATAAATAACCATTTGAAGGAAAATTTAAAGATAACTGTGGCGTTATATGCAATAGGGGTAACTGCCGGAAGCCTTATTGAATTTATTTTTGGTATGTTTGGAATTACAAGGGTTTAGTTTTAATCAATACATGCCGATAACTAAGTATAGATGGACTATACTATTTTAGGAGTGTGATAATATGCCTTTTGAATTAGGAGCAATGGAGGGAGTTCGTTCCAACCTTCTTAACAAGACTGCGCAGAGATATAACAATAGTTCAATGGCAGGTTCTTATGACAATACTATTACTTCTGTCATAGATAAGATTAATAGAGGAGAGGACATGAGCGCTTCGTCAGGAGCGGATATTTTAAGGAAGATTGGTAAGAAGGAGGAAAATGACCAGAACAAGGCAGCCGGTATTTTATCGGGTACTTCTTCATTTACAGAAGGGGCTGCGCTTAACAGTAAGATGGATGATTTTGCGGAAGCTTTAAATGTATTGCTGGCAAAAGGCAAGGATTCCATTTTTTTAAAAAGCGCCGCTACTACTGAGGAGGCAAGGGAAGCTTTTGATTTAAGCTGTACCGCAGATGGCAATTCTTTTACAATGGACGTTAAGCGACTTGCAGAGAGTCAGCAGAATGAGGGAAATGACAAGGAGCTTTCTAAGGAGGCTGAGCTTTCTACAGGAAGAAAATATTTTGATTTGACAATTGATGGTAAGACATACTCTATGGTAGTTAAGATAGAAAAAGAGGATACCAACGAGTCGGTTATGAACAAGGTAGTGGGAGCTATTAACCGCAGCAATAGCGGCGTTACTGCCGAGCTGATATCCGACGAGGACGGTAAAAACGGTCATATTACTATTACCAGTAATGGAACAGGCGCGCCGATGGAGGGACAAGACAGGGTATTTTATTTTACAAACCACTCTGAGGATGATATCGTTTCAATACTGGGACTTGATCAAATGACCAGAGAAGGCGTGGATGCTATTTTCAATTTTAATGGCTCGGAAGAGGATTCAACGTATATGTACAATTCCGCGCTGATTGATTCAACGGTGAGCGTGGAATTTAAGAAGGTGACAGACGGGCCGGTTTTGGTAGAATTTGATTATGATTATGATAAGCTTGTAGAGTCGGTGCAGAATTATGTAGACAAATATAACGCTCTTAACAGGGCGGTACAGCATAGTACATACAAGACTGTGGAGAATTATCTTAAACAGATTCATGATGTATTTAGCGATTATACTGACGAGCTTGCTAATATAGGACTTAAAATAGATGTTGACGGTACTATGCATTTTAATTCAGGCTTTATGTACCAGACTGATATTAAAGAGCTTCGGGATGTTTTGAATCGCGCGTCGGATGGATATACTTCTGACGTCAGAAGGATTGCCGATGGTATGGAGGGTTATTTGGACCGCCTATCCGGCAAGACAAAAAAATATTATGGCTTAAAGGCAAAGAAAAGTAATGCAAAGCTTAGGGAGTTAATGAATTCTTAATTACGTTTAAATCGCTTTTGGCATTCTTTCTTCATATAGGATACATCTTTAAAGGTAGCGGGCTCGTTTGAATAACGGGCCTTTTTATATAGCTCTGAAACATCGCTGTAATCCCTCGGTGTAATTCCATTATTTTTTTCTTCTATATTCATGGATTCGCATATATTGTTTATGGTGGCGCTGGTGAAAATGTGCTTTTTTGTATACCGGTGCGCCGATACCAGACGGATAAAGCATTTTCTAATCTGTCCCTCCCTTCCCGACATAGCGTAGGAAGAACTTTTTTTCTTGTTTTTTTCGCGATGTATGTCGTTTTTTAACTTGGGAGATGTAAATGTTATAGTATCGTGTTCAGGCGAGGTTTTAGAAAGGATAAAACGGTATAAAAGGTTGATTGCAGATATAATGAATTTGCAGATAAAGTAGTATACAATAAGCTTCAGCGCAAATTGCAGAATATCCCAAAGAGTGGTAAAAACTTCAGGTACAATAGGGGCGGGCATAGTTTCCGGAGTTAATTCAAAAATTGTAGTGTCGAAGGGCGTTCTGGTTGCAAGAAAATACAAAAGAAGGCGGAGGGGCCATTTTATTATGTCAACTATATTTTGATACAGGAAATCAACAATTTCTTCAATGGGAGCAAAAAATATTGCGCCTGTACAGCACAGAAACAGCGCGATAAAAAGCAGAAACATAACGCTGTTCGTCTTTATGATACGGGAAATGGAAACGTTTGAGGAGTTTTGGTTTTGTATTGTGTATTTGTATAATCCAAGTAAAAACGACTTAAAATAGGATGTAATCAGATATAAAAGAGCCATTATAATATTTATAACGAATAAAGTTCTGTTGCCATAATAAGCTGAAAAAAGGCTGAAGGGCAGAAACAATATTACAAGCCATGAGGGCAGGCATATTAGCGAGGCACCCTCGCGCTCTTTTCTCGCAGCGATTCCAAAGATAAACAAAATGACGGCGACTATAATATTAAAACAGGCGCTTGGCAGCGAGTAGCAAAATGGGTAAACAACAAGCCCCGAGGCAAGCAGGCAGGTTATTTGCAAAAACAAAGAGTTTATGTAAGCCTGAATAAGATAGGAGGCTGTTATATAGATGGGAACCCAGAGTATTGAAGTGTAATGTACCGGCGTGCGTTCGTCCATTTGAAAAAGGCATAAAAGCAG
>CANQSN010000017.1 GCA_947626505.1 uncultured Lachnospiraceae bacterium | reverse complement strand
ATTGATGCAGTAAGTCCTGTAAAGCCCTGTTCCTTTAACGCCTTATTAATATCCGCTATAGAGCTTGACTCTGTAAACTCATATGTAAAGGTTGTCGGCCCTCCCTGCTTAGGAACTATAACGTTTTCTGTTTTGTAGCCCTCCTTGTTAAATGAAGGATCTTCCGCCTTTTTATTCAGATATGCATCAATCTGCGCCTTTGTCGCTTCTGTAGTCTGTCCGGTAACAAGGCCATTCTCATCATACAAATCAATGCTTACTGCGCTACCACCTGCATCTTTTAATGTAAATACTTCCTCACCGTCAACCTTCTTATTCTCATATTCCGTACCGCTGAATGTAAGCTTCTTACCTGAAAGATCAAGAGCTTTGCCGCTTGAATCCTTCATATCCTTAAATAAAGTAGCGTTAGTCGCATCATATGTTGCAGTATATCTCTCTTCTGCCAACGAAGCGCCTGTGAGAAATGCAGAAGATGCGCTTGATATAACCTTCATCTTATAAGAGCCTGCAGATGCATTATTAGTAGCGGTAACTGAAACAGAGTTCTCTGTTCCTCCCGTTACAGTAGCCTTCTTTGCCTTGTAACTACCATATGTCTTCATCTTAGCCAGAGTTCCCTTATAGAGGCTCATAATCTTCTTATTCATGTCCTCCCATGCTTCCTTCTGCCACTCTGTCTTCTTTTTCTTCTTAGCAACTTTATCAATCTTCACCTGATAAGCAGATGATAAACTCTTTACAATAGAGTCAGTATCCATTCCGGACGCCAAACCTGATATTCTAATTGACATATTATTCACAACCTTTCTCAATATAAAACAACGCCATACAAATCATATGCCTGAACGATTAATCCATTATATAATAACTGTATCTACCGTTTCTCATCAAGCAGCAGACCTTCAAGCTCTAATGTCTTCGCAATAATATCCAACGCCTTCTCAGGCGGAATCTCGCGAATAACCTTGTCTGTCTCATCATCAATAACCTTAATGGAAATACGGTTCGTCTCATCATGATAAGCAAACCTGCATGATGTACGGGTAGGGCGAATCTTCTGGTTAATCTCATCAATCGCCTTCTTTACCTGTTCTGAATCTGCTCTCTCTAATTCATAAACGTCCTTTTTCTCCTGCTCAGCGTCAACATCACTTCTCTTGACATTCGACTGGCCTTTAGCAGTTACCTGCATATTACCGTTATCGTTTGCCGGTAAATCCGCACTTACCGTTACAGGCTCGGCAGGCATAACCTGATTCCTCACTTCATAGACAGAAGCAGAACTTCCTATTGCTTCAATTGCCATAATAGTCACCTCCATGTGCTAAATACTTTTTACCATTGTTCTCCTTAGCTTCCTTGACTGTCGGAAAAACAAACCGTCGGCTTTCATAAGCCATTCAGTTATATATGTTATCGGATGTATAGCAAAAAAAATTAATACAAATCTTCAAAAATCCCGATTATTTTCAGCTATACATCCTATATTATACTACATATCAGCAAATATGTCATTCTATTTTAATAAATTCTCCAGCATTTCCGGAGTAACCTCCTGATCCATTGCCTCTTTATTGGCCTGTTGAATCTGCAGATATAATTCCTTCCGATATACAGTAATACTCTTAGGTGCGTTAATGCCGACCTTAACCTGATCGCCCTTTACTTCCAGTATAGTAATCTCAACATTGTTCCCAATAACCAACGACTCACCTGTTTTTCTTGACAAGGCCAACATATCACTCACCGCCCTTTTCTTTTAATTTCTGCACAACATCATAAATATTATAGCGAATTGGATAATCTTCATTCTCAACAATAATCTGGCGTCCCAGCAATGTCTTAGGGTTGATAATGATAGGAGCTTTAAGGTTGCAGGAAACCTCCTTAGGATCCGGAGTAATCCTCATGGTAACTAATACAAAGTAACCGTCCTCTCCGGTTTCCCCAAGCGGAGCTAAAATATCATCATCTACCATAGGATTATAATCGCTCTTGACTAATAATGGATTAATAACCGGCAGCGCCAGCGTCTGCTCATCCGCAGACTGAAACCACGAAATACTCTCGCCGCTTGATTTTTCACTGTCAAATAAAATTACATATTTCTTAAACTCGTCAAACCCTAGCAGACCGTTTGCCAGCGTAATTATCTTATCATCTGCAATGTCCACATCTCCAAAAAACTTTGTCTTAATCAACATGCTTTGCTCCTCCTTTTACCATGCGTCATATTACAGATAATCCAGCAATGTCTGAGTAATACTTTTACTTGTAGCTGAAAGCGCTGCTGAGAAAACGTCAAGCGCAGATGTGTAACGCACAATAATATCCGTCAAATCCACATCAATATTGCTTGACTGCAGCTCCTCCACATCCGCCTGCTGATCCTCTAAACGAGTCTTAATGAGTTCCACTCGCTGCTCCCTTGAGCCCACATCAGTTGCCTGATTGCTGAATCTTGTTCCGTACTGCTGGAAATTCACTTCATTCTTTGCAAAGGACTCCTGCATAATCTTGCTCTTTAACTCATACTCAACCTTTGAATTCTCATATAGCTGCTTATAGTCTTCATACGCCTGAGTTCCCTCCGGTTCAGCCTTCATCTTATCCTCATACGAATTCATCTTATCCTCTGCAGCAATAGCAGCATTTACAATGTCGATAAGCTCATCTACATCCCGTCCCATATCATGCTTATAACAATCCTGCGCCTGTACGTTCACTGTCATTTGCTGATTATAGTTTACAAGGTATTTGATTTCCTGATTCTTATGCTCATAGTTAAATGTTTTCTCTGTAGACAGACCTTTATCTACAATTCTTGTACAGGTAAAGTAATGCTCCGGTCTTAAATCGTTCATCTCAAATCCGGTCTTTCTGTATTCTACACTGTAACCGTCGCTTGCCTTCAATGTCTGATGGCTGTCCTTGCCAAGAATCAATTCTCCCTTATCCGCTATATATACGACATCATTATCAGCAAGCCCGTTAGTCTGATAATCACTGATAAATTCATCATAAGTGGCAAATGACTTTGTAACCGGCATATTGCTGGTAGTTGTAATGCCTCCGGCTGTATTGCTGTACGTAATTGTCGGAATAATAGTCGGAGTCGGCGGATTAACGCTGTTGTCAAGCAAATCCGTTGTATCATACGCCAGACGCACCCTGTCAAAGGTTACTGAGGTTGGCACCTTTCCTCCTGTTGTAGCGACGTCAGGAACCACATCTATAACAGAAGTAACTGTGGACAAGTCTTCAGGTGTAAAATCCTGAATAATTGTATATTCTTCATCAACGTCCTCTGTAAATACAAGATTAACATCCGTCTTAAATCCGGTAAAAAGAAATCTTCCTCCGTAAGAGCTTGTGCCCTCCTGATAAATCTGTTCTCTGTACTCGTTAAGGCTGGCAACAATCGCATTACGGTCTATGTCGCTTAAATTGTCTGAGTTACCCTGCACACACTTCTCATATATGCTTGATATAACAGAAGATGTATTAGTAAGCGCAGATTGCGTCATACTCATCCATGCTTTTGCATCCTTAATATTCTTCTCAAGGTACTGGCTTACCTCGCTGTAAGTAGTGTTAAGCTTTAACGCCCTTGTAGCAATAATAGGATCCTCAGAGGGAGAGCTAATCCTTTTCTGTGTTGTATACTGCTGATCCAAATTGTTCAAACGCTGTTCCTGTCTCTGTAAATTATATAATGCATTACCTGTCATCATAAGATTAGTTACGCGCATATATTACACCTCCTGCAAAATCATACTCCGGTACCGTTAATCAGCTTATCATATATCTGATTCAATACCGAAATCATCTTAGAACATAAATTATAACCGTTGCGGTAAATAACCAGTTGCGCAAGCTCCTCGTTAGTATCAACTCCTGAGATTGACTTTCTCTGGTTATCAATTGCCTGAAGAACATCTGAAAGACTTTTTTCAAAATTCTTAGCCTTACTGCAATCAACCGAAATATCTGCGGTCACAGCCTGCAAATACTGCGCCGGATTACCCTGACTAAACATATCCTGCTTATCCTTAAGCTTTACTATCTCTTTAAGCAGCTCGCAGGACGCCACTCCCTGCTCCTCCTCGCGTCTGGTGCATACCATAGAGCTGTCCTTTGTTATTGCCTGATTAACTGAAATGTTTGCAGCGGTCATACGGTAATAGCTGTAATCCTTTGCGCTTACGCTGGTTCCGGCAAGAGCTGCATCCCATTTTTCATTTAACACCATATCCGCGCCTGTGGTTGGATTAACTGTGGTAAAGAAATCCTGACCGGCGTTTCCATGAGCGTCAATACCCTGATTGTGAAGGAAATTGAACTCCTGTGCAAAAGTCCTGACAAATTCGTTTAACTGCTGCTGATAATATGGTATTCCCTTAAAATCAACGCCCTCGCCGATACGAGCCATCACATCATTGGCGTCCGCCTTAACCGGCGAATCCAGATTGAATGTATATGATTCTATATTGCCATCGGCATCATAGTTGATTGTAAAATCGTTATATGAGTACTCATAGCTTCCAATTGTGATTAAACCTTCGCTCGGAATGTTCAATCTCTCGATATCCGAAATAATGTCAGCCTGTACCGTAACTGTGGTATCGCCCCTGTCGGCAGTGACTGTTCCTCTGAAATTCTCAAGATTGTTACCGTCCCTTATATCAAATAATCCCTTTAATTCTCCGTCCATACCGCTGGAATTCATATCAAACTTATCGCCATCAGGAAAATTCCATGTAACCTCATACAAGCCGATGCAGTCATTGAGATTAACCTTATATTCTCTCGGCGTGCAAAGTAAATGATTGCTGCTTAAGCTGTCCACTAACAACTGGTCGTTTATATAAACTGCAAAATCCGTAATTCCTGCCTTCAGCGGATCGCCCTTCCAATCCGTTGCTCCCGTAACATAAACATCCGTCTCCTTCACCTGAACATTGACATACTGTGAAAGCTCATCCACAAGCACATCTCTCTGGTCGCGGAGATCGTTAGCCTTTTCCTTATTGACCTCAATTGTCTGTATCTGCTTATTAAGAGATAAAATCTGGTCTGCAATGGAATTAATACGATTACATACCGACTTAATCTGGTCGTTAGCGTCCTCCTGCACTCTTGAAAGATTACCGCTCAAAGCGTTAAAATAATCCGTAAGGCTGCCCGCATAACTAACCGTAGTCACTCTCTTATCTGCGCCATCCGGTTCAGAGGTCAAATCTACAAAAGAGTTAAACAGGTTATTAAACTCTGTGGTGAAACCGTCTGTATTTACCTCGTTAAAGTAATTTTCAATCTGCCTCATATAGTCATACTTTGCTGCATACTGTCCGTAGTATGAACCGTTACTCCAGTACTTATCATCATAGTACCCGTTACGCATTCTCTCTATTCCGGTAATATCAACGCCGGAGCCCTGCGTACCGTAGCTGTTATAGGTCCGCTGCGCAGGCGACGCCTGTTTAAGCACCTGCTGCCTTGAATATCCTACTGTCGCTGCATTTGAAATATTATGCGCAGTAGTGTTAATGCTTGCCTGATAACCGCTAAGTCCTGTTCTAGCTATATTTAATCCAAAAAATGTGGAAGTCATATATTTCACCGCCTTACTTTAATTAACTGCCTGCAAAGGGCATCTAAAACTATGTATCTTACTAACCGCGTCCCAACCTGTTGACAAGAGTATCAAGCATATCAGCCACAACGTTAATATAACGCGACGCTGCATTATATCCCTGCTGGAACATAATCATATTGGAAAGCTCTTCATCACTGCTGACGCCCGCCACAATCTGCCTTCTATTGTCAATCTGGTTTGCAACCATCTCTTGGTTAAGAGCTATATTGTAATAGCTGTTACCTGTATTAGACAGTTCGTTAATCATGGCATTGTAATAACCCTGAAAATCATATCCCGTAAGAGTATCAGGCGTCAACAGCTTAAGCTCGCCTGCATAATCGCCTTCGCAAGACCATGCATCCAACAAACTGTTAAGTACATCCTGCGCATTGGAATGGTCTGTATCAGACAAAGGCATCTTACTTGGATTCTTTGTCAAAACTTCATTTACCACAAGCTCGTTTATAGAATACTGCGTAATAGGATCCTTCAAGTCCTCCTCATTGTAGACATACAGCTTTTTATTAACGCCATTATCCACATAATCATATACTGTATAGCGATCTGTGCTTCTTCTTGTAAAAAGCTCCTGTCCCGGTTCTCCGTCGTAACCAAGCCCGATAGGAGCATTTTCAGTGTCAAGCACCGTAGTTCCTGCCGGAATTGTTACTGTATTGCCATTGGCGTCCGTAGCTGTTATAGCGGATGTAGTGGTTGTATTAGGACATAAAATGTCATTAATTGCAGTTACAATATTGTGCATAAGATAATCCATCTCTGTTTCCAGATTAGTAACTAAAAACGGATGAACATAGTCTGCATAATAATCTCCGTAACCGCTATATCCCTCGCCTGCATACATATCTGCAAGCGTTTGATATTTGGGATTACCGTTGCCATCCACAAAACGGGATAAATCAACGCTTCCCTCAAACATATATGTATAATTGCCGATATCTGAGCCTCTTGCAAATAAAAGTCCCTTTATGGAGCCTACATCCGTCTGATTGGCAGCGCTCGGAAGCGTAGAAAAATGATAAAGAGGCATATTGCCATGATCCGCCCACACAACATCCAAAAGCTCGCTCCTCTCGCTGATTGGCATTGTTCCAAGCTTGAAAACGCGATCCTCTGCAACCAAAGTAGTTCCCTCTAAGTTGACTGTCACGCATCCGGAGTCCATCTCCTTATATGTAATATCAGCATAACCTGAAAGCTCATCCAACAAATAATTGCGTCTGTCCCTTGCATCATTAGCAGATTCCAGCTTGTTACCCTCAATCATGGTTATCTTCTTATTAAGCTCATGAATCTCATCTGCAATCTCATTAACTCTGTCTACCTTGTCGCGAATCTGCCTGTTTATGTTCTTCTGATAATCCGTTATCTGATTATAAATCATCTTGGCTTCTTCAATCATCTCCTGAGCCGCCTGAATAACCGTCTCGCGATTCACAATACTGTCCGGAGTCTTCTGAAGCTCATTAATCGTGTTCCAGAAGGTTGTCATAGCGTTCTTAAGCGGCTGCTCGTCTACATCCGTACCAAAATACTTCTCAACCTCTTCCTCAACCTCGTGCATGGCTGAATAAAACGAACCCCTTCCTGTCTCCAAGCGGTACTGAGAATCTGCAAAGAAATCCCTTACCTGCCTTATCCTGCTCATATTGCTTCCAAGCCCCGACTGCGAATTGCCCACAGTCCGAAGATTGTAATTATAATAATAGGTATCCTTCATCAATACCTGCTGTCTTGTATAACCGTTTGAATCCAAGTTAGCTATGTTATGCGTAGTGGCATTAAGCGCCGCCTGATTAACAGTCAAACCTGACATTCCGATATACAATGCTCCCATGGAACCTACGCCCATATCATCACCACTTTCTTAATGCTATATGCAATAAAATACCACCAGCTGCTTATCTTACCATGTCACAAAATCGTGCATACGTGACTTAAAAACAAAGCTTAACTGATGGTGTATCCTTACATTCAGAATAAACTATTATAAATACATTCCATCTCCTCATACTTCCATGTACTCATGAGCTGGAATCAAAATACCCTTGTACCGGCGCATATGTGTCGCCCGTATTGTATGCGCCTTTATTGTATGAACCTGTCTCTGGAGCCTGCTTGAGTCCCCGTATCACATTCAAATCAAACTGAATCATCTCCAGTTGGTCGTTGACCAGAATCTCATTGTGCTTGTTTTCTTCAGACAACTGCTTTACTTTTGCAAGCAAATCATCATGAATCATCGAAAGCTTGCTCTGTATATCCCTCTGTCCATCCAGATATTCAATGATATCTTTAAGAGTAGCTCCCTTTGGCTCCTTACCAAGAACTGTAGCAATATCGGTAGTCGCCTCCTCGCGCTTATGCTCAAGATTCACAATTGTTGTCAATACATCCTGCTCCTCGTCCGTAATCTTCTGCAAAGCTTCGATATCGTTAGCCACAATGACTTTAGTCTTCTCCCTTGAAACAGAAAGCAATTGATCAAACACTTTACATTCTTCCTCTAATACCTGAACCAATGTCTCAATTAAAGTAGCCATCCTGTTCCTCCTGTATCACAGCATACTCTTAAACAACCTACACAGTCTTATTATTATATGCCGCTAATAAATGAGCTGCGAAATCTTCTGCACTCACATCATAACTTCCTCCGGAAATCTTCTGTTTCAGAGAATCAACCTTATCCTGTCTTATATCAGGAGTCTCGCTTACTGCCTTTTTAGCAATCTGGTAATCCTTACCATTAGACGAAACAGAATATGCGTCCATCTGGCTCTCAAAAGAACTCTTGCTGTTCTTAGGCTTTGCTGTTGTCTGATAAATCTGACTGACCTGATTAATTGAACCAATTCTCATAATAATCACCACCTTAACAATGTCTGTTACTATATGTATCGGACGAAACTATGAAAACATTAGAGCAAATAATAAAAAGTTTTATAATCAAAAAAATAAAAGGCGGCATAACAACTATGCCACCCTAATCTCACTGTCTATTTGTAACGACTCAAATGCATTCTTTCCTTGCTGCTTTGAGACGTTGAACGCTGTTCTACATAATGGCCTTCCTTCCTGTTAGCCTGCGAAAAAGCATTCTTAAGCTGCTCTTTGCATTTGCTGCACATAGAACCGGATGGAATAGGCACGCCGCACTTGCTGCACACCATACCTGTATCTACGCCGGGAGCAAACATAAGACGCTCCTCCCTCACCCAGCGATGAAGCTGCTTTACAGCAACGTCCACTTCCTCAGATACCTCTGCAACAGTTGCGAACTCGTGCTCCTTTAAATAGTCTTTGACCTCCGCCAGCTTTAGCTCTAATGCCTCGTGGCATTTTGGGCAAACAGGATCGCCTACATATTGGAACATAGCTCCACATGATTTACAATTCCGAATATCCATAGTATCATCCTCCTTATAACATAATATTATACTCTGCGTCCGTATGTGATTATGTAAAATATTAGTATCCCTGTCCAATTGCGACCGTTATACCATAAACCGTATCTACTCCGGCTTTATTAAGCGCTCTGCTGCAAGCCTCCATAGTGGCCCCCGTTGTATAAATGTCATCAATCAGCACTATTTTATCTAATTTTACACCATTTTCCTCAAAACGAAAAGCCTTTTCTAAATTTTTTAAACGCTCAGCCGGATTAAGCTCCTTCTGCGCCCTGGTATTGCTGTATCTAAGCAGCCTGTTTTCGTAAACGGGAAGCTTAAGATATCTCCCTATTTCTTTAGCTATAAGCTCCGCCTGATTGTATCCTCGCTGAATGTATTTTTCTCTATGCACAGGGACGGGAATCAAACCGTCGACATTCCACGAAAGAATCTGCTTCCCATAACGCTTTACCAATTCGTCTGCGTAAAACAATGCATACTCGCGGCGGTTATGGAACTTAAACCTAAGCAGAGACTCCTGCATTTTATCGTTGTATAAAAGCAGCGAGCGGTTATTTAAAAAACTTTTGCGAAGCTTCGTGCAGTCGCTGCAATATTCCTGTTCTTCCTTAAGCAGCGGTTTTCCGCATGAATAACAGTATGGCTGCTCAATAAATTTTATTTTTTTATAGCATTTGTCGCAACACGCTGCACTGTATTTGCTGCATTTCTTTGTCAAAATGCTATCGCACACTGCGCATCTTTTAGGATATAAATAATCTAAAATGGAATATCCCCCTCTCCCTTATGGTATACCGTTTCCCTAAGCTCGTGTACAGCCTCCTTCAAACCGCTGTAACGTTTATGCTCATTATTGTTAGCAATCATTCTTGAAATCATCTGCATATTGCCGACAATCACAACGCACGCTCTGGCTCTTGTAACAGCGGTATACAACAGGTTTCTTGTAAATAACACAGGCGGACCGTCCAAAACCGGCAGCACTACCACCGGATATTCGCTTCCCTGACTTTTATGTATCGTAACCGCATAGGCAAGGTCTAACTCATCTAAAAATCCAAAAGGATAAATAACCTTATGGCCTTCGTCAAATTCAACCGTTATCTCCTCCGCAAATGTATTTATATTTGTGATTACTCCCATATCACCGTTAAACACTCCGGTTCCCTGCTCTATCTCCATTCCCTGATCAGTCTCCACAACCCATTCCAGCTTGTAGTTGTTCTTGACCTGCATCACTTTATCCCCTTCTCGGTATATAAGATTACCGGACTCCCACTCCTGCTTATTGGAAGACGGAGGATTTACAGCGTTTTGAAGCACCCTGTTAAGATTGACAACTCCAACATCTCCCTTTTTCATAGGCGCTAATACCTGTACCTCCTCCGGCATAACCTTCACATAGCCGGGCATTTTTTCCTTTACAAGGGCAATTGTAGTATCTACCACATCCTTAGCGTTACCTCTGGGCATAAAGAAAAAATCGCTGCTTTTATTGTCCACCGGAATCGGCTGTCCTGCATTTATCTTATGGGCATTTAGCACTATTCTGCTGCCCTCCTCCTGCCGGTAAATACGATTCAGGCATACGGTTGTAAATGCATTTGACATAATCAGGTCCTTCAATACATTTCCCGGTCCTACGCTTGGAAGCTGATTGACGTCCCCTACAAGCACAAGGCGGGTTCCCGGAATCACTGCCTCAAGCAAAGAATGCATTAAAGAAATATCCACCATTGACGCCTCGTCAATAATCACCGCATCCGCTTCAAGAGGATTTTCGCTATTTTTCTCAAACTTAAAATGAGCATCTGATTCCGGATTTCCTGAAATTTCCAGCAGCCTGTGTATAGTTTTGGCTTCACAGCCTGTCGCCTCCTTCATTCTTTTTGCCGCCCTTCCAGTCGGGGCCGCAAGCAGAATCTCCATACCTTCGCTTTCCAGATAACGGATAATTGCGTTTATAATTGTTGTTTTACCGGTTCCCGGGCCGCCTGTAATAATGGTTACTCCATGATGCAGAGCTTCCCATACCGCTTGTCTTTGAAGGTCGTCCAACACAACCTGCATACTTTTTTCAATATATTTCATCTTTTCTTCTGCTTCTCCTGTCAGCGTTAATTCGCTTTCAGAAGTAATTATAACGTCCTTATCCTCCATGTCGTAAGCATACTTTAGTTCCAGCAGCCTGTAAGCAGTATTATTTTCGTATTTATATAGGAGTGGAGAATAAATGCGCTGTTCATCCCCAAACTGCTTCCTAATAAGCTTTCCATCTACTATCAACTGTTCTAAACACTTTTCCAAAAGAGAACGGTCTATCTCTGTTCCAAGTTCAACAGATACTCTTTCAAGAAGCAGCTCAATAGGCAAATAGACATGGCCTAAGCCTCCCGCGCGATTCATAATGTAAGTAAGTCCGGCACAAACTCTAAATTCTGATTCTAAATCAATCCCCACTTTTCTTGCAATTTCATCCGCTGTCCGAAAACCAATGCCGCTAATATCCTCCGCCAGCTTGTAAGGATTCTCCTTAATAATATTATACAGTTCCTCTCCATATTCTGTATAAATCTTTACAGCGTAATGGTTAGGTATGTTGTATTTGGCAAGATATACCATTGCTTCCCTCATTTCCCTCATCTCTGCAAACTGAGAAGCAATCGACATTGCCATGCGCTCAGATATTCCTTTGATTTCTGCCAGTCTCTCAGGTTCCTCCTCAATTATGCGGAATGCGTCAAGCTTGAATTTCTTCATAATACGCTTAGCCAGATTAGGCCCTACTCCTTTAATAGCTCCGGAGCTTAAATATCTTTCCATTCCCATCATATCTTCCGGCTGCTTTTCCTCATAGGAAACGACCTGAAACTGTGTTTCACTGTACTTTTCATTGTCAAACTCTTTCCCCGTAAGCTCCAGATACTGTCCCTCTGAAATAAACGGAAATATTCCCACACAGGTCCAGTCGCCAAATTGCGTCTCAAGACTTAACACAGTATATCCGTTCACGTCATTTCTAAAGCGTATCTTATCTACATAGCCTTCAATAATCTTGTAATCCTCTGACATCCTGTCCTCCCACACTTAAAATAAAAGAATGGGAAAGCAAAACTGCTTCCCCACATAATCTTTATTCTTCTGTCTTAATATTGGAAATGCCCGCCTGACTGCACATGGATTCATATATCTGCTGCGCCAATCCAAGCTGTCCGCTTTCTGTAATCTGCTCGGCTATCCCCTGATACATCTTGTCTTCATACATGCTCATGTACTCATTATCTCCCATAAGAGGATCTTCAGGAATAGTTTTTCGCATTTCCTTAATCATCTGTTCAACAAAATACTGTTCAAATTCTTTGCAGGCATCTAACATCTCTTCCTTGTCAGCTTCCTTCGGCTTTATGTCAAGCGCCTTAGTTAAAGACTCGCTAACACCGTTATTATGTATGTCTGCATATTGGCTATAAATATCTCCCATACCTATATCCATTATATCACCTCTTTAAATTCAAGACTCGCCACTGATACAAATGTTGCCCGCCGCCTATAAAGGCATAACTCATCTGCTATCTGATACTTACTAACCTTACAAAGTATGCTATACCGCTAAGTATAGGCGAAAGCCGGCTGCTATCTGATATATACTAACCTCTCAGATTATTAGCCTGCTGCATCATCTGGTCGGACGCTGTAATACACTTGGAATTCATCTCATACGCCCTCTGCGCAATAATAAGATTAACCATCTCGTCCGCTGCGTTGACATTGGACGCCTCCAAATATTTCTGGTGAATGGCGCTTCTCTTTAATGTGTCCGACTGTGTTTCCTCCATAGCCTCGCCTGAGTTATCTGTCGCCGCAAAAAGGCTGTTACCCTTCTTCTCAAGACCTGCCGGATTAGCAAACTGCACAAGACCTACCTGCATATTCAAATTAACAGACTGTCCTGCTGCATCCTTAGCATAAATCCTTCCTGCATCATCAACAGAAATGCCGCTATATGAATATCCGTCAGGAATAATTATATTCTCGTTGTTCACATCTAACACAGGAAAACCTTCGTTGGTAGTTACCATAACTCCACCGTCAACAAGCGCAAGCTTAAAGCTCGCATTTCTCGTATACATAATCCCCTTAGTTCCGGTATCCACCTTATAAAAACCTTCGCCCTCAATGCCCCAGTCCATAACCTGTCCTGTCTCATTCATGCTTCCCTGATTAAAATCACTTGTTATGGAAGCAACTCTTGTACCAAGTCCAACCTGCGCAGATACAGGCTTTCTTGTTCCATCGCTGTTAGTAGACCTGCTCTGCAAATCCTGATATAAAAGCGACTTAAATTCTGTCTTTTCATTCTTATAACCTGCTGTATTAATATTGGACAGATTGTTGGCAATAGCGTCAACATGCGTCTGCTGGCCTGTCATGCCGCTTGCTGCTGTCCATAATGCTCTCATCATATCACATACACCTCTTTCCAGTTATCCTTGAAGCTTACAAACGTCCTACTGTGTTCACTGCCTTATCAATCATTGAATCTGCAGTCTGAATCATCTTCTGATTAGTCTCATAGGCTCTGGTAACAGTAATCATATTAACCATCTCGTCTACAATATTAACATTGGACGTCTCAATCAGTCCCTGCTCAACAACGCCTTCATACGCTTTCTGCACAGCGCCATTTACCGTATCAAACTGATTCTCTCCATACTTCTCTAAATAATTGTAATCTTCAAAATCTACAACACCAAGTCTGGCAATCTCCTCGCCATTAACTCTTATTGTTCCCATGCTGTCAACCACAGGCTTCCCTTCGTCAATAGGAAGCTCTATCTTACTTCCGCCATCATCCAGCACAAAATCTCCATCCTTGGTTACAAGATAGCCATCCGAGGTAATCGTAAAGGCTCCATCCCTGGTATAACGGATATGTTCCTGTCCGCTCTTGTCTGTCATGCTGATGGTAAAGAATCCTCTGTCGGTCAATGCAAAATCATATGTAGCTCCGGTTTCCCGCATATTGCCTACCCGCCAGTCTCTATAAGTCTGGCCAATTCTTACTCCCAGGCTCATCTTGCCAATCGCTCTCTGGGTATAAGCCTCTGAGTCATCATTAATCTTAACGCCATACACTTGGGAAAATGCTCTTGATGTCGTACCCTCCGCCTTATAGCCATTGGTATCTGAATTCGCCATATTGTTAGCGATTACATCAAGTCTTTTCTCCTCATTGCGCATCCCTGTGTAGGCTGTATAAAGACCTCTTACCATCTTTCTCTCCTTACCGACTGCAAATGCAGACCGTTATCTGCATTCAATCTGTTACTCGTCTCGTTTACCACTTATAAACTCAACATATTTACCTGTTCCAATAGCAACTGCTGTCAAAGGATCTTCAGCAGTAATTGTGTTAATACCGGTTTTTTCTCCAATCAGGTCCTCAAGTCCATGCAGCAAAGCTCCGCCGCCTGTAAGTACAATGCCCCTGTCTGCAATATCAGCCGCAAGCTCAGGAGGAGTCTTTTCCAGTACGCTGTGTACTGCCTCGACAATCTGTGAGGTTGAATCGTGAAGCGCCTCCATAGTCTCCTCAGATGTAACGGTAATAGTCTTGGGAAGACCTGTCACCAGATTACGTCCCCGTACATCCATCGTTGTGTCCTCTATCCTATGGTATGCTGTTCCAATCTGAATCTTAATCTCCTCTGCTGTCCTCTCGCCGATTAACAGGTTATGTTTCTTACGCATATAACGGACAATAGCATCGTCAAAATCGTCGCCCGCCGTCTTAATGGAATTGCTTACAACTGTTCCGCCAAGGGAAATAACTGCAATATCAGCGGTACCGCCGCCAATATCCACAATCATATTACCGCATGGCTTTGCAATATCAATTCCCGCTCCAATAGCCGCTGCAATAGGCTCCTCAATAATAAATACGTCCCTTGCGCCGGCGTTAAGAGTAGCATCCTCTACCGCCTTCTTCTCAACCTCTGTCGCCCCGCTTGGAACGCAGACAGAAATACGCGGTTTACGGAAGGTCTTACCAACAGCCTTTTGAACAAAATATTTAATCATCTTCTCCGTTACTGTATAGTCGGAAATCACACCCTGTCTCAAAGGACGTACCGCCACAATATTGCCCGGCGTTCTTCCAAGCATAAGCCTGGCTTCCTCGCCAATTGCTTTAATACGATTAGTATCCTTGTCAAATGCAACCACACTGGGTTCCTTTAACACGACGCCCTTACCCTTTACATACACCAGCACGCTTGCAGTTCCTAAATCAATTCCAATATCTGTGTTTGCCATTTGAATTCCCCTTTCGCCTTATCCTAATGGTCTTGCTAATTTATTGTCTCCATTACTAGATAGATTTAATCACATATCTTTCTTATTATAAACAATAATGCAAATAATTCAAATGATTTTAGAGAAAATTTACAAAATTATCAAATTGTCCAAAAACTTGGCGCCATGTATTGCAAAAAACCGACAAAACTACATAATCAAGTTATAATTATCCCTGACTTTTAAGCCTCTGAATCCGGAAACAGGGATAAAATCACCTAATATTTTATAATATCGGCATATTTCCCTAATATCTTAACTTGTTTTACTGCACTTCATCCTCCTCCGACAACATAATCAGCTTTCTGCGAGGCTGATTTTCCCAGTCGATTGTAGTCTCCCTTACTCTCATAGGCTTTTTAAAGAACCTGCTGTACATACGCGAATTACAAAGCTCCCTGCATGTTCCTCTCTTTTCATAGCAGTCCATACAACGGATAGACTGCCTTCTAAATACTTCATAACATTTCTTGCCTATTGCATCCTTGCCAATTACTTCCTCAAGCCTTGGGTTGACATATACAATATTGTCCTTATTTTCGTCCTTGATATAAATATAATCTCTTGAAAGCTCTAAAAACTGCTTCTGCGTTTCCGTCACATCCTGAACGTTGACATTGCTGCGCATACGCTGTAAAAATCCCTGTAAAATCCCTACGGTTGTATGCATAAACGACAGCTCGTCCTCCGTCCATACTCTGTCATAGTTTGACTCTACAAATGTAATATATTGCCTTTCCCTTGTTAAAGTTCGTATAGGCAGCGCCACAATAGCGCGTATATGGTTCTCCCACAGCACGCGCCTTAACCTTATCGGAACCTTGTCGCCATTTATAACCGCCTCGCCGTCCCTTGCAAACGCTTCCTCCTGCATTTCGTAATTCTTACTGTCAAAATTACTATTCCAATCTACATGCTTCTCCATTCCTGTGCCATCCCATTCGCACCAACATGCGGGAAATTCCCCTTCATTATAACGGAACAGTGAAATCCTGCTGATATTTAAGTAATTGCCTACTTTGCTAAGCACATAATTAAGCGCGTCTTCATCGTTAGTTTCATTACACCGGCGCAATATATCTCTTACCGTAGCGCTTCTATGAAGCAGCTCTCTTGCCTGAAGCTCCGCCACTCTTGCCTTTTGCGCCTGTTTTTGTGAAATAGTATTGCTATATACAAACTGCGCCATATATTTGCAAATACTCCAAAGAGCCGGAATATAATGCTCAACGCTCTTAACCTGTCTGTCGTCAAAAGCGCAGTTAATCCATGTAGCCATATGTTTATCGTCAATAAAAAGGGGAAGTCCGACCATAACTCCCATGGACAAATCCGTTTCGGCATTTGCAATTTCTTCCGCATTAAGTTCTGCCTGCGCTTCGTCCTGCAAATCCTCATCCAAAATATCCTGTTCTGCAAACTCGCTTAAATTAACCCGTACAGGCTGCTTCTCCCTGCGGAGTTTATTGTTTAACTCAAAATAGCCCTTTTTATAAGCGCTCCGCTCAAACATATCGTAGAATATTCCCATATCGCTGTCAGGCCCGTCCGGATACGTAATAGGTTCTCCGTCCAAATCAATAATAGCGTTATAACTGTTTGTAAGAATAGAAAATGCGCTTTGAAGATTTTGTAAATCCTCCTTGCTGATAAAGTCGATAACAGACATATCGCTTAGCATCGTTTCCTGTGATTCAATATATCGAATCTTACGTTCCAATTCATCCTGCTGCTTCACAAGCTGAAGCTCTCTGTGCTTTGCCTTAGTAATATCCGTCAAAATACTCTCTACATACCGCTGTCCCCCCGGCAGCTCAATCAAAGCTCCCTCGTCCATAATCCAGTATTCCTGACCATTTGGCGCCACAATTCTGTATTCCTGACAAAGATATTGATATCCCTTCTGAGCGTATTGCGCATATATCTGCACCACATGCTCCTTATCGTCAGGGTGTATATAATCCTCATACATGGTCTTGCCTGAACGAAGGCTGCTATAAGAAATGCCAATCTTCTCAACATTGCTGGAAACATATCTTAAATTGTTTTTATCTATATCATCCCTTCCAATCTCCCACACCATAACAATATTGCTGCTTCGGTTCACTGCATTTTCCAGAATAAGCAAATTGGCGTTGCGCTCCGTCTCCATAAGAAGGTCAAATATAACTATCTCCACTCCTATAATGTTTCCCTCTCCATCGACTACCAAATGTACATAGTCGTGCACAGGTATAACCTTTCCGCTGGCAGAGGTTATGCGGTACTCCCTTGTATACTCATACTTTCCGCTTCTTAGATGTTCAAGCACTTCTTCCCTGATACGGGTACGGTCTTCCTTATATACAAATTCATTCCATCCAACCCTTCTTTCATAGAAATCCTCTCTCTTATATCCAAACTTAGATACGGAATTGGATACATATCTTGCCGACCATTCATCGGTTTCCGGAGAGCTGGTTATCCAGTGGAACGCCACAAAGCCTGAATGCTCAATAATCCTCTCAAGAGTTACGCTTCCAAAAAGCCTCTCCTCCCTGACCTCAAACGCCAAGGCATAGGTCGCCGGAATATTCCTTTTTTCATTGGCGTCATTCAGCAAATGCATCATACCGCGAATCTTATATGTCTCCGTCCCCGCCTTTAAAAGCGCCTTATGCGTAAACAGGGTGCGGTACTTTTTCAAATTCTCCCAAAAGTCTTCATTTTCAACATACCTTCCGGGCAGCAATTCTAAATCATTGATGTTAGGGCCAAATACTTCTAGCGCCTCCTCGTTCAAGTGCAAAATCTTACCATTTTCTGTAAAAATTGCAATCGCACAGCCAAATTCCTTAACTAATTCTATATATCTTGCAATCAATTCCCGGTACATACGATTACCTCCTTTGCATATTCCACAAACCTTACTCCGATTATCTTGTACACCATAATACCACAAACTTTAAAGATTTGCACAAAAAATAACGTAAAATAACTATATTTGTATTATTTGGAAGAAACAAAATATAAAAATATGGCAAACCGCAAATTTTTGAATACTTTTTTTATCATCTATGTTATACTCAAATTATCAAATATTTTCATGAAAGGAGATTTGTTTATGCAACGAACTAAAAAATTTTTAGCCTATGCGCTGTCGCTTGTATTGCTGGCAAACGTATCCTGCTTTGTTCCATGCGAGAGTGTAAAGGCTGCGCAAAAGTATACTACCGCTGACGGTCAATATACTTACGCCATTAACGAAGACAACACCGTTACAATACTAACGTACAACGCTACTGACTGGGGCAACTCTACAGTTGAAGTTCCCTCGCATATTGGCGGTCGTCTGGTTACAGCGCTTGGCGAATGTAACAATGATGTGAACGTCAAGGGGGTATTTCAGGGTAATTACTCATTTTCAGAGGTGCTTCTTCCAGACACACTTAAGGTTATAGGAGACGGGACATTTGCCGGAACTAACCTTTCCTCTATAACTGTTTATAAGGATGTGCGTAATCTTGAGGCCTCCGGTAATGCTTCTAGCGATGCTTCCGGCAACGGTTCCGGCGACGCTTCCGGCAATGCTTCTGGCGACGCTTCCGGCAATGCTTCTGGTAACGCTTCCGGTAATGCTTCAGGCAATGCTTCAGGCAACGCTTCCGGTAACGCTTCTGGTAACGCTTCTGGTAACGCTTCCGGCAATGCTTCCGGCAATGCTTCTGGCGACGCTTCCGGCAATGCTTCTGGTGAGGCTTCCGGCAATACTTCTGGCGACGCTTCCGGTAACGCTTCTGGCAATGCTTCTGGCGACGCTTCCGGCAATGCTTCCGGCAACGGTTCTGGCAACGGTTCTGGCAATACTTCAGGCAGCGGTTCGGACGCGCCCGCTTACGAGGTCAACCCTGACTATCCTATGCTGCCATCGCATTTAACGCATATCGGCGCACGCGGCTTTTATAATGTAAAAGGATTAAATGGAATCAATCTGCCTGAGTCCATTACATTTATCGGAACAGAGGCATTTCAAAATACGCCTATTGCGGAGCTTGTAATTCCGCCAAACGCCCATGTTACATATATTGGCTCCAGTGTAATCCGCTCAGGAGAAACAAAAAACATTTTCCTTTTTGGAAGAGTTGACAAGATTGACAAGGGCGCTTTTTCAAGTATAGGCGGAATAGAGCTTTTTTATGCAAATAATGTAGGAGAGATTTGTGAAAATGCATTTGAAAATTCCACAATAAAAACCTTCCTAATTGACGGTTCGCTGACCTCAATAGGAAAGGACGCATTTAAAGGCTGCGGCAGTATAGACACAGTTAAGATTTCTTCTTCCACTCCTTATTCAATTGGAGAGTACGCATTTAACAATGCTGCAATTAAGAATATCGAGCTTTCAGACGGAATCGAAACCTTATCGGAAGGATTGTTTTCAGGCTGCGGACAGCTTACAACAGTACATCTTCCTGAATCCCTGAAAAATATTGAGAAGAACGCATTTGAAAATGTTTCTACTATAACAGATATTAACATTGGAGACGACGTTACAGTTGATAAGGACGCCTTCAATGGCGCCGGAGGAAGTACGCTAGACGCGCTTGCCGGTTCTAACAACCCAACTATTAAAGAGATTGTAGCAGGAAAAACTACAACGCAGGCTCCGCCAACTACACAGGCTCCGGCGACTACGCAGGCTCAAGCGACTACAGAGGCTCCGCCAAGCATTAAAGTCAAAGCGCCAAAACTAAAAAGCGCTAAGAAAAATAAGAAAAAGACCAAGGTAACTCTTAAATGGAAAAAGGTTTCTAAAGTATCCGGTTACACTGTGTATATAAAGACTGTAAAGAAGGGTAAAAAGGCTTCAAAGGTTTCATGGAAAAAGCTTAAGAATATTTCCGCAAAAAAGACCTCGTATACTTACAAGCTTAACAAAAAGCAGAAGAAGCTTTTAAAGAAAAAGGGAACGATTTATTTTTCAATTAAGGCTTACCAGAAGGTACCTTACAACGGTCAGACGCTTACCTTCAACAGCAAATATTCTAATACTAAGAAGATAAAAAAGTAAATTAAAAAATCAAAGCTTAAAGGGCTGGCGCTTCTTTTACAAAAAGCGCCAACCCCTTTTTTCATTATGGCGCATATCCGGCTGCATGTTTCGCCTTGTATACTAGCTTGCTTCTGCATTAAAATGATGCAGATATTTTTCTTTTGTAGCCATGCCGCCTCTGATATGGCGTTCCGCCTTGTTTACATCCAGTACCTGACGGACTTCCTTTGCCAACGCCGGATTAATATCTTTTAAACGGTCACTGACGTCTTTATGCACTGTGCTCTTGCTTACTCCAAACTTTTTCGCAGCCTGCCGGACAGTTGCTTTAGCTTCTACAATATATTGGCCTATGGCACATGCGCGCTCCTCAATATATCCCTTCAAAAGAAATACCCCTCATACTTGTTTATTTTATAGTATGAGGGGTATTGTTAAATTATGATTCTTTCTTTATACTCCTGTACGCCCAATTACCTTTGTTCCGCTCTTAGGCTTCTTTGAATACGCCCATATATGTGAATTGCCATTGGCGGCAGAATAATTCTTAAGCTGTTCATTAATGGCAGGAAGATCAATGCTTGCGCTTAGTTCTTCTTGAAAATAATGCGCAGTCACACAGGGAATTGCAATATATTCCGCCCCTTGCCGCTTTAGCCTTTTACCGGCATCTGTCATCAACGTTAATAATTGCAGAAAATATACTGTTGCCATCGGCCCTAAACCGCCGATTATACCAAGCTTCTTTGACATTTTGCCCTCTCCTAAACCAACACCTGCATAAATACTATATCCGCCTAAGAAATCTAGTATCTGATAAAATTATAAAGCATCTTTTTCCCCTCAGCGGTCATTATGGACTCCGGATGAAACTGCACGCCAAATATAGGAAACTCTCTATGCTGCACCCCCATTACCTCGCCATCTTCTGTAACAGCAGTTACCTTTAACTCAGAGGGAATGGTAGCTTTATCGGCAATAAGAGAGTGATATCTTGCCACCGGCATTTCTTTAGAGCACCCTTTAAATAACGGACATTCCTCATCAAACCGAACAAGCGACTGCTTGCCATGCATAAGCTCATGAGCATATGTAATATCTGCGCCAAACGCCATACATATCGCCTGATGGCCGAGGCATACGCCAAGAATGGGTATATTGCCGCCAAGCGACTTAATTACATCAATAATTATTCCTGCATTTTCCGGTCTTCCGGGACCGGGAGAAAGAATAATCCTGTCAGGCTTAAGGCTTGCCACCTCATTTACAGACATTTCATCATTACGGATAACTTTAATGTCAGGAGAAATCTCGCCAATTAACTGATACAGGTTATAAGAAAAACTGTCATAATTATCAATCAATAAAATCATAATCCGCCTCCTCTGCCTGCTCCAGTGCATTTACAACTGCCTTTGATTTATTTATACACTCCTGAAATTCCTTCTCCGGCACTGAATCCGCCACAATTCCGGCGCCGCTTCTTACAAACACCTTGCCATTTTTCTTGTATGCAATGCGTATGGCAATGCATGTATCCATATTGCCGGTAAATGCAATATATCCGATAGCGCCGCCATAAATTCCGCGCTTGTTGTTCTCAAGCTCGCCAATAAGCTGGCAGGCGCGAATCTTCGGAGCGCCTGACAAAGTTCCGGCAGGCAGCACAGCCTCAACAGCATCAAGCGCGTCAAATTCCTTGCGAATCTCGCCGCGCACCGTAGAACCAATGTGCATTACATGGGAATAGCGCTCAATCTGGTGCAGCTTCTCAACCTTTACCGAGCCAAATCTGCTAATCTTTCCCAAATCATTACGTCCTAAGTCCACCAGCATATTATGTTCCGCCAGCTCCTTTTCATCTTTAAGCAGTTCTTCCTCCAAAGCCCTGTCCTCTTCCTCCGTCCTGCCCCTCGGTCTTGTTCCTGCCAGCGGAAAAGTATGCAAAACTCCATCTTCCAGCTTAACTAAAGTTTCCGGCGAAGCTCCGGCAACCTCCACATCTGTTCCTGAAAAATAAAACATGTACGGGGACGGATTGGTCGTGCGCAAAACGCGGTACGCATTCAAAAGACTTCCCTCAAAGGGAGCGCTGAGCCTGTTGGAAAGTACAATCTGAAAAATATCTCCCTCGCGAATATAATTTTTCGCCCTTTCCACCATCCGGCAATAGTCCTCTTTCTCAAAAAGCGGTTTAACCTCGCCTGTCAAATGTCCCGCCTTCTCAGGCGCCGGCTCTCCTCTGTAAAGCAGTCTTGCCAGTTCATGAATCTCAGCGACAGCCTTGTTATAATTCTGTTCCACGTCCTCAAGAGACATATTTACAATCAGTATAATCTTCTGTCTAAAATTATCAAACGCTATAACTTTATCAAACAACATTAAATCTACGTCTTTGAAATTCTCCGTATCCTGCACATTTGTTCTTACCGACGGTTCGCTGTAGCCTAAATAATCATAAGAAAAGTACCCCACAAGGCCGCCCGTAAACGGAGGCAGATATGAAAACTGCGGACTCTTATAATCCTCAAGCAGCTTGCGCAGAAAGGCAGACGGATTATCAGTCTTCATGCTGACGTCCCCAGCCTTAATATCGCCATCCACACATGTAATCTCCATCTTAGGATTAAAACCTAAAAATGTATAACGTCCCCATTTCTCATTTTCTGCAACCGACTCCAGCATATAACAGTGGGTTGATGCATTTTTAAGTATCTTTATCGCCTCTATGGGCGTACAAATATCTGATAAAATCTCGCAGCTCACCGGCAGCACCTTGTACGCGCCATCTGCTGCAACTCTTTTAACCTCGTCAAAATCAGGTAAAATCTTCATAGTATATCCCTCTCGCACTTTTGTTAAATACAGCCTGCTTTGTTTTTTACCGTCTGCGACAGTATAAGCTCTAATCCCTGCATAATATTTCTCTTGAAACTTTTCTCTGCTATTATAATAAAATTTATATGAAATTACAAGAATTGTTAGTTATATCAAATATATTCCCCGCATATGCACGTATCCATTATTTTTAACAGCTCGCTGTTATCTAAAGCCGCCGCCATCCACAGTTTCATATAAATTGATATATTGGAAGCCTGCGGCAGAACATGTATTTTACATTCGTCAAAAATCTTCATGCTTTCATAGCTAAAAGCTGCTCCATTCCCTATGATAAATATTGGTATATTCAGCTTTGCCGCCCTATCTGTAAAATCCCTGAAATTATGGGCAACGCTGCAAATTGTGCCTGAATGATACGTTTCAAGCAGTATTGCATTAATATCTTCATTTAACATTGGGTAGGTCATTCCCGGATACGGATATATTCTAAGAACGCCCGACTCCAAAGTTTTAGGCATACCAAGATGAAACGCCCCGCTGTTCTTTGCAGTATAACCGCTGTTAAAAGTAAACTGCTTTCCCTTATATGCGCCATAATACTGATTGCCTATGCTGTATAAATTATCATCATCCGGCAAATGAGGCAGCACGCGCGAACCCTTATGAATATATGTCGCGCCATCAGAATTTCTGTAGGCTGTAAAAACTCCGTTTCCATTGCGATTTAATATAAAGTCCACAGAATAGTAAAAATTCGATATACCGTTTGCCAAAGGATTATCCAGAATATAATTGCTCGAAACAAGCATTACCGGTATTGATATATCATTGAACAAATAACTTAGAGCTGCGGAAGAATACTGCAGCGTATCTGTTCCATGAGTAATAATAATACCGTCGTAACCCTTATTAATATGCTTACTAACGCACTCTCCAAGCATTGATATTTCCTCTCCCGTTATATTCTCACTAAGCGTCATATATGGCTCGGAAAAATCAAAATCCACCTCCGCAGTTTTAATTTCATTGTATTTTTCTATTAAAAAATATTTTTTATTAACGTCAGGAGAAAAATAGCCTTCATTTACGGAGCAGCTAATCGTTCCGCCTGTAAAAATAACCAGAATCTTCATAATCTATACCTCCATGCGGCAAACTTAAATGCAGTATTTGCATAATTCTTAACATATTATAGTTAAAAATGCAAGGCATATTGTTTTTGTATAAGTAAATGAAAAAACAAAAGAACGATTCCGGAAACAAATCGCTGTTTCCGGAACCATTCTTTTTCTAACACACTATAAATATATTTTTTTACTTAAGCTTTACCAGAGAAAAATCTGATAAGGTGATATCGGAAGCCGGAGTATCTATAAGATTACCATCATTATCCTTAATCTGTCCCATAGAAACCACAAAGGTAATGTCATCGGCAGTTTCTTTATCAGTAACTGTAAATTCAACTTCTACCTGTTTTTCCTCGTTTTCAGCTAAAGCAATATCTGCTCCGCCATACCAATCATAAGAAGTATTTAAAAACGCCGCCTTAATTGTTCTTGCCTTTGTTGACTTCGCTTTAAACGTCAACTTGTAGCTGGCTCCCTTCTCTAAGGTAAGCTTCTCTTTTTGCTTTAATTGTACGTTCCAATCCTCATCACCAACGCTGCTGATAGAATATACTATCTTATTATCCGCAATATTAGTAGTTGCCACAGCAGGAGAAGTGATTGCATATATATCCCATCCATCTTCGCCATTAGAGAAGTCAGGATTTTTGAAAAGATTTACTCCAGCTTCAATTTCTTTCTTTGGAGGCTCGTCAATCTTCACTAACTTAATATTATCAATACATACTCTATGCTGCTCAGTAATATTCTTGCCGCCAAGCGCAATATTGAAAATGGAAGCATTATCATCCTCCTCTTTCATCTGAAAATCATTAGAAATCGTCGTATACTTTCCATCTTCACCATAAGCTGTAAGTGAAACTGTATCTTGTGTATAAGGAGTCCAATCCTCACCCCCAGTCTCAGTTTTGTGAGTTGCGCCATCCCTCTGAATAGAATATTGAATATTGCGGTCAATAGAACTCTTTATATCAAAGCTTAAATTATACCATTGTCCCTTTTCAAGCGCAACATCAGTTTGTTTTACCTGAATCTTCCACTCTTGGTCTGATGTATTCTTAATTGTTAAATCTAATGCGTTATCTTCATTCAGGGTGTCCACTACGTAGCTTGCCGAAGCGCTTGAATCCACATAGATATCATAGCCTGCAGCTCCCGCATTGAAGTTACCGTTCTTAATCAGGGCGTCTTCAACCAGACGTACATTATCAATATAGTAGGTGCCTTTATCGACAAAACAAATGCTGAAATCACTATTTGCCTTAAGGTCGTCTGCTGTAATAGTAAAGGTGTCTTTTACTTCCGTCGCTTTATCGTCTTCCAATGTAAATGTTTTTTCAACGCCGGCAACGCTAACAACTACCTTCTGTCCGGCAGCTCCTTGTATATTCATGCTATATGCGTAGTCTCCCGCAGTCAGCGCCAATGCATCCTGAGAGATAACTGCATTTCCACTGCTTACCTCAGCTTTGCATCTTCTTCCGTCGTCAAGCTTTGTAACGGAGGTTTTTACTCCTTCTGATGTTTCCCAATAGCCAAGACGGTTTTCACCTTCTTGGAAAGAACCGTTATAGACATAGTTGCCATCTGCTAATACGGTTTTAGCGTCAGAAATCTCCGCCTGACTTTTCTTTTCAATCCGAACGTTACTGATTCTAACAGTTGCAGTAGAGTCAGTATTGCCGAGATTAAATTCCAATCTGGAATTAGCGTCAGTATCATCTGTCACTGTATATTCATACTCATATGGCTTCTTCTCCGTTGTAAGCTCTACCTCTGTATCGTTTAAATATCTGCTAAATGAGCGGTCAGGTGCAGAAACGTCTACCTTCATTGTTCTTGCTTCATCTGCATAGGCGTCAAAGGTTAATTTATAAGTTCCTCCCTGTTCTGCCGGAATGCCCGCCTGTACCAACTGTATGCTGTAATCGTCAGTACCCGCCTTTTTCGTCTCAATAACAATCTCATTATTAGAAATACTTGCAGAGCCTTCACCTTCCTTTGCAGTTAAGAACTTCCAATTCTCATCATCCGTCAAATCCTCTTTTTCAGCAAAGTCTGCATTATATACATAATTGCCATCAACCGGTTCACGAAGGACAAGCTCTTTCTGAGGCTTTTTCACATTACTGTCGTCATAACCGCTCTCTTTTTGATATACTCTTACTGAATCAATGGAATAAGACTGGCTGTTAATGTCCTGATCTTCATCCGGATATCCTACCCAGCTTCCTCCTACTGCCAGATTAAGAATCATATAAAATGGCTGGTCAAATGGCGCGGGATAGGTTAAAGTTCCCTGACCGGCTGTCTTTGAATACCAGTCGCTTTCCTCATGGTATTTTATACCGTCAATGTACCATGTTATCTTACCGGGTTCCCACTCGCAAGAGAACTTATGATAATCCTCTGAGCAGCTGCCCTCGCTTAATGTATAGGTACCCTGACTTTGACTGTGCGGATTGCCATAATGAATGGTTCCATATACCTTGTTGGTTTCCTGTCCCATAACCTCCATAGCATCAATCTCGCCACAACGAGGCCATTGTCCATAGCGGTTCTCATCAGAAAGCAACCAGAACGCCGGAAGGAAGCCTTTGCCCTCAGGCACTTTAGCTACCACCTCGAACAAACCATAAGTATACTCTTGATGGCCCTGCGTATTAAGACGAGCAGAGGTATAGTGCGCATTACCTGACGCATCTACAGTCTTCTTTGGCTGAATAGTAAGCTTGCCATCTGCCACAGAATAATTACCGGAGGCTGTATATTCCTGTAATTCTTCATTAACCCAGCCCGGCTCATGCGTTTCCACGTTCCAATCCTTACTAATAGAGTCGCCCTCAAATTCATCTTCCCATACCTGTTTATAACCCTCATAGGAAAGCTTCTCAACAGGCGCCTCAGTTGTTGTCTGTTTTTCTGTCGTTGGCTGGGAAGCGGTTGTAGCCGCTGCCGCTGTAGTTGTAGCTGCCGCTTCAGTAGTGGCTGTCACTTCAGTAGTTACGGACGCATCGTTGACATGAATAACGCAAACCGCGCTCTTTTTACTGCCATCCTTTGCCTTTACCGTTATTTTAGCGGTACCTGCCGACTTAGCCTGAACCAAGCCCTTAGATGAAACCGCTGCAACAGTTTCATTATCGCTTATGTAAGCCACCTTCTTATAGCTTGCCTTTTTGGGTTCTACCGAAGCCTTTAACTGCAGTTTATCGCCTATATTTACCGTTCCCTCTGTCTGATTCAGAGTTATCTTTTTAACAGGAGTTCCGACAATTACATTTACCGTTATCTTCTTGCCGGCAACGCTCCTTACCGTCACCTTAGCCTTACCGTTTTTTAATGCCTTGAGTTTTCCTTTTGCGGAAACCTTTACAACTTTATTGTTTGAGCTTTTATAGGTTGCCTTTTTACTTACCTTGCCGGTTGTCTTTACAACAGTTTTTAATGTAAATGTCTTACCCTTCTTTAACACAAGAGTGTTACTATCAATATTCTTAATAGTAATGCTCTTTACCTTACCGGCAGCAGCGCTTACATCAGTTGGCAAAACTCCAATCATGCTTGCCATCATGGCAACTGTCAATGCTATTGCAACCGCTCTTTTTAATCTTCTCATATTCATTCCTACCTTTCTTTAAAATTGCGTAAATGATGGGAAATCCCCATTTTAAAATTAATTTTTTCACCCCTTTCTTTAATCTGAAACGACCGTTTATTTGCTAATAATATTTTTACATAATATAAAAAAACATTATATAATATTACTATCTTTTTTATCGTTTTAATGCTATCATATTAAAGGGTTAAAACTCTTTTATCAGGCTGATATATATGGGAGGGGAAAGCATGAATAGTGATAAGGAATTGTTTTATCAGGAATATGTAAGAAGAGAAAAAGAATCGCTTCGCGCTCCCTATGATCCGGAGTTGGAATTTTATTCGGTAATTAAAGCGGGAGACATAAAGCGTACCGAGGAGCTTTGCAAGCAGCCCTTAATTGAGAAGAAAGGTCTCGGTATCTTATCTGATAATTATGTCCGCCATATCAAATACCATTTTGTAATTACAACTGCTTTAATAGCGCGTTACTGTATCGAAGGCGGAATGGAGTTGTCAGAGGCATACAGTATTAGCGATTATTACATTCAAAAGGCGGATAAGATGACCGACGCCAAGTCGGTGTCCGACCTTCATCCGGTAATGTGCCTTGATTATGCTAAACGGATGAATAACTTACGAAAGGAAAAAATCTGCTCTAAGCCGGTTGCAAGCTGCATAGATTATATTCACGACCACCTTAATACAAGGATTACCGTTTCGCAACTGGCGCAATATGTTTCTTTAAGCGAGAATTATCTTTCAAGACTATTTAAAAAGCAAACCGGACGCTCTATAAGCAGCTACATTATGGAGCAGAAGATTAAAACCGCGAAGAATATGCTAATCTATTCGGACTATACTGTCGCCCAGATAGCTATGACGCTGGCATTTCCAAGTCAAAGCTATTTTACAGAGCAATTCCGTAAAAGGGCGAAAATGACGCCAATTCAGTACCGAGAGCAACATTTTCGCAATACAGAAATCGGGGGGGAGAAAGAGACTGATAAATGAGAACAAGTCAGGTTTTCGTAAAAAATCTCTCATTTGCCTGCCTCTCGCCGGTTCATATTAAAAACTTATTTTTAACTCCACTTTGACAGGAGCCTTCACATATTCGGCAAATGTCTCCCCGTCAGACGGTTTTCCCACAACGCTCCCGTAATGCGTAGGAATAACCACATCCGGCTGGATGGCGTCCACAAGCTCCGCCGCCTTTTTCGCATCCATTGTATAAGTGCCGCCGATAGGTATCAGCGCAACATCACACTTGACCGCCTTTGCTTCTTTAGTAGCATCCGTATCCCCTGCAATATAGATTCGCTTCCCGCCGATTATAAGAACATAGCCTACCCACTCGGCGCTCTTTGGGTGAAACGGTTTTAGGATGTTGTACGCCGGAACCGTTTCAAATTCCAATTCCTCAACCTTTCGGTAAACATTCGGCTTTACTGTCACAATCTGCTTTACCAGACCGGAAACCTCCTGCGCTTTGTCCGACATTTTCTCCGGCACGATAAGGATTGTACCGCTGTTCGCCACCTTTTTTATATCCTCCGGTGAAAAATGGTCATAGTGGTCATGCGTAATCAAAATGTAGTCCGCATTATGCGCTTCTATCTTTATTTTGAACGGATCAATGTAAATATTTTTACCCTCGTTCTTTATGCAAATGCTGTTCTGGTTAAATACCTCAATATTTTCAGTCATAATGATAAACCTCCTTTTAAATATCATCTTGTATTTCATGATGTTTTCTATGAAAAATCAGCGTAAGCAGTTTACAGTCACTCAATTAACATTTATAATCCTGATAAAGTTCTCATAACCAAATCGACGTCCTTGTTCTCAAGTTCCTGAATGATATGCAAGTATGTCTTCTGCGTCGTTGTCATGCTTGCATGTCCCAACCTGCGGGCAACGCTTGCAATCGACACGCCTGCAAACAAAAGTAGGGACGCATGTGTGTGACGAAGCCCATGAATAGAAATCTCTGAAATTCCGCACGACTTACAATGCCTTGTCAACACATCATTCACTGTAGAATTATAAATCTTAGTATTTCCCACAAAAATTGGCTCATCTTCCGGCAAACCTTTAATCAGCTCCGAAAACTTAACTACAATCTGCCAGTCTATCTGTATTTTTCTTACCGAAGACCGGTTCTTAGTAGGCAAAAATCCGCCATTGCCTTTATAATCCCATGTTTTTCCAACCGATAGCGTCTGTCTGGCAAAATCAAAATCCGCCGGAGTAATTGCAAGCGCTTCTGAAAATCTCATTCCTGTTTTAGCGACCAATAAAATAAACCAGTCCCAGCTTACCTCATCTTTTAAATCCAAATCCGCTATAAGAGTATGGAGTTCAAATTGATTCAGATATTTTATTTTTTTCGCTCCCGGCTGCTTGCCTTTTATAATCGCTTTTCTGGTAGGATCGCGCTCAATAAGCCCTTCATCAACAGCATCCAATATTGCCCCTTTTAGCTGATGGTGGAAATCCAATGTTGTCTGTCTTTCATGCTCTTTCGCATAATCATTCAAAATCTGCTGATAAACAGTTCGCGTCAATTCAGCAATTTTTAGTTTCGGAGCAAGCTTCATAATCCATTTTTGTGTCATAAGATATTTGGACAGCGTTGCTTCTCTGACTGCCCCCTTCTTATAAACATCTACCCACTGTTGATAATACTCATAAAAATACGTACTTTTGTCTATATCACTTAGCATAAGTTACCTCCATTTTCTTTCTGAAATCACTTACGCTGATATAAACAATAATGACAAACAAATAAGTCTCTTGCAAGCCAGCTACCGAACAAGAAGCGGCTTAATCTCCTCGTCCAAAGTTTTTCTTAATTCCTCTATCATCTGCTTATAATATTTAAATTTAGGCAAAGGCTTTTCCTGTGCGGCTTTGGCTTTATAGCTTGTAAAATCAGTTGTTGCCTTTATAGCGCTTTCATTCGGTATCTCGCCATTTCTGTAATGCATAGCCGCATACATCACATCCTCTTTAGACGCATACCATGTAACGCAAAAATCAGTGATTACACGATCAATGCAATCCCATTTCATACTTTCCACAATATTAAGAATGGACTGCCCCCTGTATTTTTCTTCGTCTTCTTCAATTTCATGAATCAAATTAGTCATAATATCCGCAATTTTTGAATTACTTTTCCGCAATTCTTCAACATACTGCTTCACCTCATCAAGCTTCTTTTGTCTTTCTTCCGGAGTTATTGTTCCCTCCTCGCTGTCCGGCGTAACAATATGCTGAATCAGGCTTATAATATACTCATAGTCAATCTTTGTACTGCTGTACGCCATCAGCTCATAATCCGAATTTATAACCGTTCCTTCATCACCTACATCATCAAACGTATCATCATCTGACTTTAATTCCTCTACCACATTCAGATAATGCCCCGCATAGTCGTCATACTCCTCCTGTGTAATTCCGTATCCGGACAGCATACTGTCATCATAATTGGTAAACGACCGAAGCTGTGCAAATAATCTGTCAAAGTTCTGGAACATCTTTACAAATTCTTCTTTTTCTTTATGCGAAAGCGCCGAAACATCTTCAGGCGTTTCTGCAGCAACCCTAAGCGCAGACAAAGCTTTTCGGAACGCCGGTTCAATCTCCTCCCATTCCGCCATAAGAGCCTCTTTAGTACCGCCGGCAGAATATAATTTAACCGCTTCATCTACCCTTTCCTTAAAAAGCTTTGGCGCCTGGAACGTGACAATCTGTCCATAAGTCTTGCTTTTGTCAAAAATACGGTTTGTCCTCGAAAAAGCCTGAATCAAATCATGCGGCCCCATAGGCTGTCTGTCTATAAAAATCGTTGACATGCATGGAGCGTCAAATCCTGTCAGCAGACGATCCACAACAATGACAAGATCGAGCTGTTCACTCCTGCTCTGGTATTTCGGTTCCTTTCTGGCAAGTCTTTTATTCAAGTTAGCATTGTATCCTTGAATCTGTGAAAGTTCATACTTCGTATTAAACATCCCATTATAATCATCAAGTGATTTCTGCATTTTTTGCTGGTTTACTTGCGAATTTTCTTCATTTTCCGATATGGAATAAGTAATTGCAAATTTAGGAAAATCCGGCAATACCTGCTTTACCTTATCGCTGATTTTAAGCGGCGTTTCCCCATTTTTTACCCTCGTCAGCAGTTCATAATATTTCTGAGCCAGCGGAATGGAACTTGTAGTAAGCAATCCTTCATAAGTCTTTCCTTTTCCGTTTTGAAATCCCAGCTTATGGTAGGATTTGTTTAAAATAATATCCAATACCTGCAGCATATGCGTTTCATTGTCATATATGCTGCTGTCAGTCTCGTCGGTAATGTTCTTAGGGCCATCATGCTCCACCTGAAATCCCAGAACCGCATCATCATGAATCGCATTCTGTATCGTATATTTGTGGAGGCACTCGCCATACAGTTCTTCCGTTGTACGCGGCAAATCACCCATCTGCGGATATGGATTTTCCGCAAATCTTGGAGTCCCTGTAAAACCAAACCACAAAGACCTCCCAAAGAATCGTTCCAACTCTCGTTTCGTTCCCGGCGTGACCGCCCTATGACATTCATCCACCACAAATGCTACTTTGAGCGACCTTATCTTATTGTATTCCGATGTGTCTTCTTTCAGCCGCTTCGCAATCAAAAGGTGCAGCTTCTGAATGGTTGTAACTATTACCTGTCTGTCGTTGGACTTCAGCTTATTCTTTAAATCTGTCACATGATCCGTCTTGTCAACGTCTATAGAATCATGGTACGCATATGCTTTAAAATCTTCGCCTGTCTGTGCATCCAAATCCTTTCTGTCAATCAAAAACACCGCCTTGTCAATAGACGGAATATCCATCAACAGATTTCTGGTTGACTTATAGGAAGTCAACGTCTTTCCAGAGCCGGTTGTGTGCCAGATAAATCCGGATTTTCCGGTTTTAGACGCCTCCCTCATCGCCTCTATCGCATGAATCTGATAAGGACGCAACAAAATGAGTTTCCTTTTTTCCACATCCAATACCGTATAACGCGCAATCATCTCATGAGCCTGCGGTATTCGCAAGACGCTTTTTGCAAAATCTATATAATCTGTTACCGGATTATTATCTTTATCCAGCCATCCGCTGATAAACTTAGGATTCAGTTCCGTATCCTGCGCAGCCGAAAAATACTTGGTGTCTACGCCATTGCTGATTACAAACATCTGAACCGCTGAAAAAATTCCGGTGAACTTTCCCTCTCCTATATATTTCTTAATCTGATGAAATCCGTCCATATAAGAATGCTGCTTGTTTTTCAATTCAATATGTATCATAGGAAGCCCATTAATCATAAGCGTCACATCGAATCTTCTATCCCTTACAGGCTGCGCATTATTCTCATCGGTCTGTAATGCATTGTACTGGTTAATCACTTCATATACACTGCTTCCTCCGGCAATATGCTCATGATTCATCACAACCAGATGCAGGCGTTCTGTATCTCTCTGCACATGAACTTGTACTTTCCCATTTTCTCCGACCAGCCATTCGCCCGCTTTATAAAACGAGGAAAACTGAAGCTGGTTCTTTATCTGTTCAAATTCAGCATCGGAGAGGTTCTTTCCATTTAACCGCTCCTTATTATTTTGCTCAAGTATATACTTGAAATTTGCCCACAAATCCTGTTCTGTTTTCAAATCTTTCCTATATACCCATTGGGAATCTCCATATACCAACTGTTCTATAAGTTTCTGCTCAATCACAGACTCCAATTCTGCCATCTTGCATCTCCTTTCTAGTGAAAACTTTTGTGTTTTATGAAATTTATGATTTTTATTGTGTAAATACACTTACGCTGGTGAAGGGTGATGAGGTGGTCGATCCGCTCAAAAAATAAAGCTATTTGATTCTGTTCCTCTATAGTTGGTATAAAAAATTCTATAGTAGACAATACTGGATATTTCAAATTCCATGTATCCGATGTTAAACCTTGTGACCATCTCTGAAATATTTTCAGTGAAGATTCCTTCTTAAATAGTTCCATGAAAAACTTTCCATTTGTTTCCGCTTCTGGCACAAGTACAGTATACGCAGGGCTTACAATTCCATTATATTCGGAGTTTCCAACCGCACCTTGCCACATGCGCATAGAGTTATATGGTACATCTCCTACATGAACAATTTTATAATTACTTTTATCTTCTGAGGCAATATTTCTTTTATCAGAGTCGGCTTGTCTGATAACGCCATTTCCTATAGTTACCGACAATAATTCTTCATCTCCATTTGCTCTTTCCGTTCTTTCCCTAAACACTTCCCCCAACTTACGCTGTTCCCAATCATAAGCTATTTATAGTCTCTCTTACCATCATAAGCGTATAACCAAGCAGATTTTGACCTTTCCACTTCGCCATTTCAAACCTGTCTGAATCTCTCATCGACAAACCAATACCCCAAATCGTATCTTTAACAGCGCATTCTGCCAAAACGGATTTTCCGGTTTTAAGAAGTTTGTCCCTCAATTCATCGTTTTGTGTAAATTTTTCCATTAGTCCTTGATATACTACTATCTGCCTGATACCGTTCCAAATATTGTCATCATATCCGGCGACCATTCGCCCAAGCGCCTTTATCTCTGTCACTTCCTTCGTTTCTAAAATCTGAGCGGCAATTTCATCATCTTTGAAACAGATAGCTTTTTTATACATCATATACTGTTCCATAGATGAAAATGTAATACCGTCTACCGAAAAGTCAGAAAGATACCAATTACTTAAAAAGCCATTATCTTCATCAGGATTATGAAAACAAACAATCTGCATTAAACATCACCAACCTTTTTAACAGCCAAGTCCAGTTCCAAGTCGTGCAAGCCAAAATAAGCTTTAGACAAAAATTCAATCGGAACTTTCCTAATCAGTTCTGAACTGGGTACATTGTAATACCATTGGTAATATGCGTAAAATTCGCCAATCCAATCAGGCAAAAACCCTTGAAGCGCATTGCCTTCCTTTAGTTTATAGCCCTCGGTTTTTGAGAAGTAGTTCCATAGTTCTTCCGCATTCATTGTAATAACATAGGCTTTGGCTTCATCAATACTTTTGCGCGTTTTACTTGCCATGTATGTTTGGATAAAATCTTTTGTATCCTTGTCAGGAAAGGACTGCGCTACAAAGTCAAAGAGTTTCCCCTGACTCTCCACAACATCATTTAAATAAACATCTGAATATGCCTGCATAACTTTAACCTCTCAAAAAAGTGTGCTGAACACCTTTGTCACTTTATTGGCGTCAGAATTTACCAAGTCTCTCATTTTTTGTCGTGCCTCAACATCCCTCAAATTATATTTTGCATTAAATTCGTCGTAGTTTACCATCAAAATATCCTCTTTAACTTCTTGCAGCTTTGAATACGCAAGAGGAGACTTAATACAATACTGTACCCCCAAATCTCCTAATAATAAAAGTTCTTCGAGAATATCCACATCTATATTATCTCTGACAAACTCTTTGGCTATGTAGAAATATGACGCATTGGCTCTCCAACCCTTGATGACATCATATCCGTCTGTATCAAGTCCATATTTCTCAATGAATTTTGCCGCAAGCATTTTATAACGCTTTGTATCAGATGCGTTACGGTGTTTCATAAGTTCAGCCAACCAACATAGTATGTC
>CANQSN010000016.1 GCA_947626505.1 uncultured Lachnospiraceae bacterium | reverse complement strand
TCTGTCTCATTATTCAGTTGCCAAGGTCCTATGCCGCTTTGCCTGCATTCTCTGTCATGCTGGCTTTTGTCGGCAACAAACTAAATGTTATCACATTAAAACATGCTTGTCAACAATTTTTTTAATTAATTGTTGAACGCAGAAGGAGGGATTTGAACCCTCGCGCCGGTCACCCGACCTATACCCTTAGCAGGGGCACCTCTTCAGCCACTTGAGTACTTCTGCAAGCGCCTAAATATATAAGTTTTATATTTTTGCGACTTGATTATAATAACAAACTTAAATGTCTTTGTCAACGCTTTTTTCCTTTATTTTTAAGGGTTTTTTGGACTTTTTTTATCTGTAAAATATAAACCACAATATATAGTTTTTTCTATAATTATAACCACAAAAAAACAAGAATTTTTAATTTTGTAGTTTATCTAAAATTTATAACAATCCGTTATTATAAATCAAAATTCAAATTTTTTAGTTTTCTTTTTCTTAAATATTATTTTGTGTTTTTAAATATTCCTCCACCGCTGTCTCGTATAAATTATTGCCTTCACTATCAATTACAACAATTACCGGAAGATTTTCAACAGTAAGTTTTCTTATTGCCTCAGTCCCCAAATCTTCATATGCTACTATTTCTGATTTTTTAATACATTTTGAAAGAAGAGCGCCAGCTCCGCCAATTGCAGCAAAATAAACTGCTTTATTTTTTTTCATTGATTCTACAACTATTTCATTTCGTTTTCCCTTTCCAATCATTCCTGTTTGTCCTTCATCAAGCAAGGAGGGTGCATATTTATCCATACGACTGGCTGTTGTTGGTCCGGCAGAACCTATTACCTGACCTTCTCTTGCCGGAGTTGGTCCAAGATAATATAAAATATTATCCTTTAAATCAATAGGAAGCTTTTCACCATTTTTCTTTGCCTCATACATTCTTTTATGAGCGGCGTCTCTAGCTGTATAAATTATTCCTGTAATATATACATAATCTCCGGCTCTAAGTTGTCTTGATACTTCTTTATTCATTGGTGCGCTAATATGCTTATCCATTTATTTTCTCCTTATATATCATATTATTCTTTTACTATGTCTGTTCACATGACAACACATATTTATTGCCAAAGGCATACCTGCTATATGTGTTGCAAATGTTTCTATATTAAGCGCCAGTGCGGTTGTACTTCCGCCAAGTCCCGCCGGACCTATTCCCAGAGAATTAATTTCATTTAACAATTCTTTTTCTAATGCTGCAATATGATGATTCTCATTTGATATATTAATATCTCTAGTTAAAGCTGTTTTTGCTAAAATTGCTGCTTTTTCAAAATCACCGCCTATTCCAATACCAACTACCATAGGCGGACATGCATTTGGTCCGGCAGCTTTTACAGCCTCTATTACTGATTTCTTAATACCTTCTTTTCCATCTGCCGGCTTTAACATATATATTTTACTCATATTTTCAGAACCAAATCCTTTTGGCGCTACTATTATCTGAATCTTGTCACCCGAAATTATATCGTAATGAATTATAGCCGGCGTATTATCTTTTGTATTTTCACGAATTAATGGATCGTTTACAACAGATTTACGAAGATATCCTTCTTCATATCCTCTCCTTACGCCTTCATTGATAGCGTCTGTAATATTCATTCCTTCAATATGAACATCCTGACCTATCTTAAAAAATACAATTGCCATTCCTGTATCCTGACATATTGGAATTTTTTCTTCTTTTGCAATTTCAAGATTTTCTTCTAATTGTCCTAATATTTGTTGGCCTAAAGGACTTTTTTCTGATTTTACTGAACATTTTACTGCTTCTTCAATATCCTTTGTTAAATAAAGATTAGCCTCTATGCACATTTCTTTTATATTTTTTATAATATCATCTGTGTGTACTATTCTCATGTTCTGCTCCTTGTCATGTTTTAAAATAATCATATAATGATGTTACCATAGTTTAAATAAAATATCTACTAACTGCTTAAAAAGGTACAGACAAATAGACTGTACCTTTTAATTATAAATTATTCTTTTTTATCATTATTTATATCTGTCTTTTCTTCTGTATCATTATTTTCATCTAAAATACTTAAATGCTGCCCGTCTGATTCTTTCATTTGCAATTCAAGCTCCTTTAAAGCTTCCTCAGTTGCAGATTCACGAACTTTTGCAATACTTGCTACAACAGTATCGTCAAGATTTATAAGCTTTACTCCTGATGTAATACGTCCAAGCTCGGATATATCATTTACCATAAGACGAATTATAGTTCCAGCTAAAGTAATCATCATAATTTCGTTGTTATTATTTACTGCTTTAGCTCCTACAATATTTCCTGTCTTTTCCATAATTTTGTAGCACTTTACACCTTTACCGCCGCGATGCTGTGGTGTAAATTCATCAATCATAGTACGTTTTCCCATACCTTTTTCAGATACAATTAAAAGGTCGGTACCCTGTGTATCAAGCTGCATGGCAACAACTTCATCACCATCAGAAAGATTCATTCCTATTACGCCCATTGATGTTCTTCCCGTTTCCCTTACATCTGTTTCATGAAAACGAATACACATTCCAAGCTTTGTAACAAGAATAATATCCTTTTTATTATTTGTTGATTTTACTTCTATAAGCTCGTCGCCATCACGAAGATTAATTGCTGCAAGACCTGTTTTGCGAATATTTTCATAATCGGTAATTTCTGTTTTTTTAACTATGCCATTTTTTGTTGCCATAAACAAAAATCTTCCCTCTTTATATTCCCTTATTGGTATCATTGCAGTAATCTTTTCATTTGGCATCAATTGCAAAATATTGACAATTGCAGTTCCTCTTGCAGCTCTTGAAGATTCAGGAATCTCATATGCCTTAAGCCTATATACTCTCCCCATATTTGTAAAAAACATAATAAAATGGTGGGTAGTAGTCATAATAAGGTCTTCAATATAATCATCTTCAATAGTCTGCATTCCTTTGATTCCCTTACCGCCGCGATTCTGGGATTTAAAATTATTAATTGTCATACGCTTTATGTATCCAAGGCTTGTCATAGCTATCACAGTATTTTCTCTCTTAATTAAATCTTCAACTGTAATATCGTCATCATCAAATCCTATACTAGTGCGACGTTCGTCTCCATATTTATCTCTTATTATTACTAATTCATTTTTGATTACTCCAAGCAAAATATTCTCATCAGCTAAAATCTTCTTTAAGTAATCAATTTTTTCCATCAGTTCTTTGTATTCTGCTTCGAGTTTTTCTCTTTCTAAACCTGTAAGAGCACGAAGACGCATATCTACAATTGCCTGAGCCTGAGCGTCGCTCAAACTAAATTCTTCTATTAAACTTGTTTTTGCCTCCGCTACATTTTTAGAGCCTCTTATAATCTCAATTACCCTGTCTATATTATCCAAGGCAATAAGTAATCCTTTTAAAATATGAGCCCTTTCTTCCGCTTTATTAAGTTCATACTGAGTACGTCTTGTAACCACTTCCTTCTGATGATTTAAGTAATGGTTTAACATATCAAAAAGATTTAAAATTTTTGGCTCATTATTTACTAATGCAAGCATATTTACTCCAAAAGTATCCTGAAGCTGAGTATGTTTGTAGAGTTGATTCAACAATACGTTTGCATTGCAATCTCTTTTTAATTCTATAACAATACGCATTCCTTCTCTTGAAGATTCATCGCGAAGCTCTGTAATTCCTTCAATCTTTTTATTTTTTACAAGATCTGCAATCTTTTGTATCAATCTTGCCTTATTTACCATATAAGGAAGTTCTGTTACAACAATACGCTGTTTACCATTTGCCATAGGTTCAATATTTGTTACCGCACGAACCTTAATCTTACCCCGTCCTGTGCGATAAGCTTCTTCAATACCTTTTTTCCCTAAAATAGTGGCTCCTGTCGGAAAATCAGGTCCCTTTACAATCTCCATCAAATCTTCTATGGAAGTAATTTTACCCTGCTCTATCTGGTCGTCAATAATCTTAATTACAGCATTAATAACTTCTTTAAGATTATGAGGTGGAATATTGGTAGCCATACCGACTGCAATACCGGAAGTTCCATTTACCATAAGATTAGGATAACGACTTGGCAGTACTGTAGGTTCTTTCTCTGTCTCGTCAAAGTTAGGTACAAAATCAACTGTATCCTTATTAATATCTGCTAACATTTCCATAGATATTTTTGAAAGACGCGCCTCTGTATAACGCATTGCAGCAGCGCCATCTCCATCCATAGAACCAAAATTACCATGTCCGTCAACGAGCATATAACGAGTATTCCACTCCTGTGCCAGCTTCACTAATGCTTCATAAATAGAGCTGTCACCATGTGGATGATATTTACCCATTGTATCACCGACAATACGGGCGCATTTACGATGTGGTTTATCCGGTCCATTGTTAAGTTCAATCATGGAATAAAGTATACGCCTTTGTACCGGCTTTAGCCCATCCCGGACATCAGGTAATGCACGAGAAACAATTACAGACATAGCATAATCAATATAATTACGTTCCATAGTTTTCTTTAAATCTACTTCTTTAACTTTATCAAAAATTTCATTTTCGTCCATTCTTCCCCTCCTTATACATCCAGATTTTTCACATACTGTGCATTTTCTTCAATAAATTCACGTCTTGGCTCAACTTTATCTCCCATAAGCGTATTAAATGTAATATCTACATCTGATTCTGTCTCAGGATCTATATTTACCTGATGAAGAATCCTTTTTGAAGGATCCATGGTAGTTTCCCAAAGCTGATCTGCATCCATTTCACCAAGTCCTTTATAACGTTGGATTTTATTATTCTGATCACGCCCAACCTGACGAAGTATGGAATCAAGTTCTTCATCGCTATATGCATACCACACTTTTTTATTTTTTTCTAATTTAAATAAAGGAGGTTGCGCCAGATATACATGTCCTTCCTTAATTAAATCCGGCATAAAACGGTAAAAAAATGTAAGCAGAAGGGTTGCAATGTGCGCTCCGTCAACATCTGCATCTGTCATAATAATAATCTTACCATAACGGAGTTTAGTAATATCAAAATTATCGTGTATACCTGTACCAAATGCAGTAATCATAGCTTTTATTTCTTCATTTACCAATATCTTATCTATTCTTGACTTTTCAACATTTAAAATCTTTCCACGAAGCGGAAGTATTGCCTGAGTTGCCCTATTTCTTGCAGTTTTAGCAGAACCCCCCGCAGAATCACCTTCCACGATATAAATCTCGCATTCTTCAGCATTTTTAGAAGAACAATCAGCCAATTTACCGGGAAGAGCAAGACTGTCTGAAAGAGTTGATTTACGCGCTACGTCTCTTGCTTTTCTGGCTGCTATTCTTGCACGCTGGGCAGATACCGCTTTATTAATAATAATTTTTGCTATAGACGGATTCTGTTCCAAAAAATAAGTGAGCTGTTCTGATACAATGGAATCAACTGCTCCTCGTGCTTCACTATTACCAAGCTTCTGCTTTGTCTGTCCTTCAAACTGCGGCTCTCCTACTTTAATACTAATAATAGCAGCAAGACCTTCCCTAAGATCTTCTCCTTGAAGATTATCTTCTTTTTCTTTCAGAAAATTATTAGATCTTGCATAATCATTAAATGTCTTGGTAATTGCATTTCTAAAACCCGTCATATGGGTACCGCCTTCAGGAGTAATTACATTATTTACAAAGGAATAAGTTGTCTCATTATAAGAATCGTTATGCTGGAGAGCTACTTCAACATATACATCATCCTTTGTTCCCTCACAATAAATAACTTTATTATATAAAGGATTCTTATGACGGTTAATATATTCTACAAATTCCTTAATTCCTCCTTCATAGTGGAATGAACGTTCCTTTTCTTTGCCGGGGCGCATATCTGTAAGAGTAACTTTTACTCCTCTTGTTAAAAATGCAGTTTCCCTAAGTCTTGAACGCAATGTATCATAATCAAATTCATTTGTTTCAAATATAGTATCGTCCGGCATAAACGTAATCTTAGTACCATCGTTTACACTGGTGCCTATTTCCTTTAAAGGATAACATACTTTACCTTTTTCATAACGTTGTTTATAAAGCTTGCCATCTTTAGAAATCTCAACCTCAAGCCAACTTGAAAGCGCATTTACTACAGATGCTCCTACGCCATGTAAACCTCCGGACACCTTATATCCTCCGCCGCCGAATTTACCGCCAGCGTGCAAAATAGTAAATACTACCTCCACAGCAGGGATTCCCTTTTTAGGGTGTATTCCAATTGGAATTCCACGTCCATTATCAATTACTGTTATAGAATTATCTTCATTTATAAAAACTTTAATATCAGTACAATATCCAGCCAAAGCTTCATCTACAGAATTGTCTACAATTTCATATACAAGATGATGAAGCCCTTTCTCGGAAGTTGAACCAATATACATACCCGGTCTTCTTCTAACTGCTTCCAGACCTTCTAAAATTTGTATTTCTTCCGCTCCATATTCATGCTCTACTGCCATATGTTCCTCCTATTTTTCAATTCTTGCAACAGTTCCTTTTACAACCTTATATACCATATCAATGGAAAGCCGATTGCCAATAAACTCATCCAAACCGGTACAGGTAATAATAACCTGCACATCATCTATATGATTCAGCAAATAATTCTGCCGATTGGAATCCAATTCAGATAACACATCATCCAATAATAAAATAGGAGATTGATGTATTTTTCTTTTAACTATCTCAATTTCTGAAAGCTTTAACGATAAAGTAGCGCTTCTTTGCTGTCCCTGAGAACCAAACTTTCTAATATCAATATCGTTAATAATAAAGTTAATATCATCTCTATGTGGACCAACGCTGGTACTTAAATATTTTAAATCATTTTTTCTTTTTGACAATAATTCATCTGAAAATGTTTCCTCTTTCACATCACATTCATACTCTAAATATAATTTTTCTAATCCTCCCGTAAGCGTCTTATGTTTTTCCAGAATAATATCATTTAATTCCCCTATAAATTCTCTTCTCCTTTTTATAATGTATTTTCCATATTGAAATAACTGGCTATCAAATACATCTAAAAGGTCTATTTGACTATTATCAAATGAAAGCTGCTTTAATAAACTATTCCTTTGAAATAAAATCTTATTATATTTTGACAAATACTGAAGATAAATTTTATCAAGCTGACAAAGCTCCGTATTAATAAATCTTCTTCTCTCAGAAGGACCGTTTTTTATAATTTTTAAATCTTCAGGAGAAAAGAATATAATATTACACATACCCACTAATTCTGAAGACTTATGTATAGGAATTCCATCAATTGCCACACCCTTTGACTTATTCTTTTTTAGATGCATATCAATCTTATGGTCTACATCATTTTTTGATATAAACGAACGTATATGTGCATTATCTTCATTAAAACGAATAATCTCTTTATCTTTACTGCCTCTATGCGACTTTGTCGTTGCACTCAAAAAAATAGCTTCCAAAATGTTAGTTTTTCCCTGAGCATTGTCACCGTAAAGAATATTTATTTTAGGATTAAAGGATATATTAAGTTGTTCATAATTTCTATAATTCTGTAATTCTAAGGACTTTATATACATAAATAATTCAAATCCTATTCCACAATTTTAATTTGTTCATTATTAAAATCTACTATATCTCCATTATAAAGCTTACGTCCACGACGTTCATCCACCTCGCCATTAACCTTAACCTGTCCATCCTGAATTACTGCTTTTGCATCAATTCCGGACGAAACTAAACCTGCTGCCTTTAAAGCTTGTCCCAATTTTATATATTCTTCTTTTAATTTTATAATCTTCACTTTAAACTCTCCTTAATCATATTAGATAAATATATAATATTAAAATTATTCACTAATATTTACAGGAAGAATAATATATATATAATCTTTATTTTCATTTTTAATGAAACAAGGCGCTTTATTATTAACAAAATTAATTGAAACCTCGTCGTCATCAATAGCCTTTAACGCATCTATTAAAAACTTAGGATTAAAGCCAATACGTATATCCTTTCCTTCTTTTTTTACTTCTATATCTTCTCTCATAGAACCAATATCCGAAGTAATACTAAGTTCAAGGTTACTTCCTTCAATATTTAGAATAATAGGCTTGCTATCAGACTCCTTAACCAACAGAGTAGCACGATCAAGACAATTTAATAATTCAATTTTATTAAATTCAATTCTTGTTTCATAATCATCTGTAATCATCTGGTCAATATTAAAGTAATCTCCCTCTATTAAACGGGAAATTACCTTTGTACGGTCAAATTCAAATAAAATATGATTGTCTGTTATATAAATATTAACTTCATCATAAACAGTACCATTTATAATCTTACTGACATCGCTTAACGTTTTACCCGGAATAACAATCTTTTTTTCTTCATTAAAATTATCCTTTAATTCAGAATAACGAATTGAAATGCGGTGTCCATCTAAAGAAGCAATACGAACCTTATTATTATTTACCGTCAAATATTCACCTGTCATCATTTTATTGTTGTCGTTATCTGAAATAGAAAAAATGGTCTGATTTATTATATTTCTTAAAGTAAATTGAGAAAGAATAAAAAATGAATTCTTTTCCACATTAGGAAGATCAGGAAAATCTTCTCCTGATTTACCTGAAATATCAAACTTTGCTTTTTCACAAGTAATATAAGCCTTATTATATTCATCGGTTTCAATTGTTACATTATTATCCGGTAGCTTTCTTACTATTTCTGAAAAAATCTTAGCTTTTAAAGCAATACGTCCATTTTCTTCAATATCACCTACAACCGTTGTTTCAATTCCAAGTTCCATATCGTTAGCAGTAAGCTTAATTTCATCTGGAGAAACTTCAATAAGTATATATTCAAGAATAGTTAATGTTGAATGTGTGGATACTGCCCTTGAAACAGTATTAATACCTTGAAGCAGATTAGATTTAGAACAAATTATCTTCATTATGCAAAAAACTCCTTTCAAAATTAAAAGTTTCGTTTGTATATAAATAAATAATATAAATAAATAGTAATCTTAGTAGTAGGGTGTGTTAATAAGTATATAAGTCTTTTAAAGCCCTATAATATTAGCTTAGGTTAAAAAATTGAAGTTAAAAACTTGTCCTTAACCATATTAATAACATGTGTATGAATTATTATAATTAAAAAACTAAAAATCTAAAAATAAAACTTATAAACATAAATAGTCAGATAAAAGTAATAATTATGAACAAAAAACAGGTATTTATAAACAAAAAATGTTCATAAACATTAAAAATAAGTTTAATTTGATGAAATTTTTTTTATAAGTATATCTATTGTATTTTTAAGTTCTTCATTTTTGGAAAGTTCTTCAACAATTTTTTCGTATGCATGCATTACGGTAGTGTGGTTTCTTCCGCCAAGATAACTTCCTATTTCTTTTAATGTCATATTTGAAATCATATTTTTACATAAATACATAATAATCATACGAGGTTTTGCAATATTTTGTGAACGATTTGAAGAAGTAATCTGCTCCAATGTTAAATGATAATGTTCACAGACAGTATTAATTATTAATTCCGGTGTGATTTCATGAATCTTGTCCGGTTTAATCATATCCTTTAAGGCTTCTTCTGCAAATGGAATATCAATAGGAGTACTGGTACTCGAAATCTTATAAAATACACATATTTTATTGAGAGCGCCTTCAAGCTCTCTGATATTGGATGTAATATTATTAGCAATAAATTGTAATATATCATTGCTGATATTAAGATGTTCCATTTCAGTTTTTTTCTTTAGTATTGCCATACGAATCTCATAGTTAGGAGAACCTATATCTGCTAAAACGCCGCTTTCAAAACGGTTAATTAAACGTTCAGGCAAACCGTTAAGTTTTTTTGGAGGCCTGTCGCTTGAAATAATAATCTGTTTTTTAGCTTCTCTTAAAGTGTTGAATGTATGGAAAAATTCTTCCTGCGTGCTCTCCTTATCAATAATAAATTGGATATCATCAATCAAAAGTGCGTCAAGCTCTCTATATTTAAGTCTGAATTCTTCAGTTCTGTTTGTTTTAATAGCTTCGATAAGTTCGTTAGTAAATTTTTCTGAAGTTACATATAATACTTTAAAATTACTGTTTTTATTTAAAGAATAGTGTGCAACCGCTTGGATTAAGTGCGTTTTGCCAAGCCCTGAACCGCCATATATAAAAAGGGGGTTATATGCTTCGCCGGGAGCTTCAGCAACAGCAACAGCAGTAGCATGAGCCAAACGATTATTATCTCCTACAATAAAAGAATCAAATGTATATTTTGGGTTAAGATTTTGCATGTAAATATTATTGTTATTGTATGTATTATTATTCTGTTCATTGTCAGGTTTAGTTTCATCTTCTGATAATATAAATTGTATAGAGGTAAAATCAGTATTATTAGTAAATTCCTGAATTGCTATCAATAATTCTATATCTAAATATTTGGCTTTCATAAAATCAATAGCACGTTGATCTTTATTGACAAGGAAATAAATAATATTATTTTCAATTTTACATAGCTGCAATGGTTGTACCCATGCAGTAATAACAGGAGCAGATATTCCACGTTTTTTTAATATATCTAAAATACTGTTCCAGTTATCTTTTATAACCTTTTCCATTATAAAACTCCTTTAAGACTATAATAAACGCTTTTGAGACATATTATATTATAGCACATAATGACTAAATTTTGAATAAATAGTTTTAAAATAATTGGATATAAAAATGTGCATAGAATATTATCGTATTATAATAGGAAGAAACTAATTTAAAAATAATTATTATTTTGTAAAATGTTTATGAAGTGTATAAGTTAAAAAGTAAATATAAAGGGGTTTATCTAATAAATTGAGTTATATTTATATAAAAATGTTTATAACTAATAGTAAAAATAAAAATTTATTAACAAAATGTGTATAACTTTATCATTTAATGTGTATAACTTTTAAATATAAAAAAAGTGCCTTATTTACTTGACTTATGGATTATAATTAAATATAATATGACGTGATGTTTTATTTTGTGGTATTACTATGCCCATTAATTTTTATAAACATTTATAATCTATGTTAATAGGAAAGTTAGATATTAAGGAGGTGTTAGAGCGATGAAGATGACATATCAGCCAAAAAAGAGACATAGAGCAAAGGTTCATGGATTTAGAAAAAGAATGATGACTGCTAGCGGACGCAAGGTTCTTTCATCCAGAAGAGCAAAAGGAAGACATAAATTAACAGCTTAATCTGTTATTTGTGATAGAAGGTCACATTCTGGTGTGACCTTTTCTTAAATCGTGGAAAATTATACTTTATAAAATGATTTTTGATTGCGTTTATGTTATTTTTAGAAATGGATTTGATAGATTGGGAAAAATATTAACACTTAAAAATGTTGAATTTGCTGAGGTTTATAAGAATCATTGTTCAAAGATAAATAAATTATTAATTATATATATTAATAAAAATGATAAAAATGCAATCAGATTAGGAATATCCGTTAATAAATCGGTTGGAAATAGTGTTGTAAGACATCGTTTTTGCAGGCTTGTCAGAGAAAGTTTTCGTTTAAATAAGGATAAGATTAAAAATGGATATGATATCGTGGTGGTGGCAAGACCATTAGTAGTAGGATTAAAGTGTCAGGATATTGAAAAAGCCTTTATGCATTTGCTTTCGCTGCATCATTTAATAAAGGAAGATGAAAATTAAAAATATTGAATAGTGATGAAGAATATTTTGTTATATGGTATCAGATTTTATCAAAAATATATTTCTATATTAAAAGGTTATCCAACCTGCAAGTATATTCCAACCTGTTCGCAATATGCAATTGAAGCATTAGAAAAAAACGGTTTGGTACTCGGTTGCTTGCTTTCAATATGGAGAATATTAAGATGTAACCCTTTTTCAAAGGGTGGGTACGATCCGGTTCCTGATTTAAGGAGGAAAAAGAATCGTGATTGATTTTATTGCTAAAATATTAGGACATATTATAAATTGGATATATATTGGTTTATCCGATTTAGGTATTGTAAATCTTGGTTTTACAATTATTATATTTTCATTGATAATGAGGTTGATTTTGTTTCCGCTTACTTATATTCAGCAGAAGAAAAGTAAGATTACGCAATATATTCAACCGGAATTAAATAAAATTTCAAAAAAATATCGTGGTAAGACAGATCAGGAAACAATGTTGAAAATGCAGATGGAGCAACAGGAGGTATATAAAAAATACGGAACTTCGCCTACAAGCGGATGTCTTCCAATGTTGATTCAGTTTCCAATTTTGTTTGGAATAATTAAAATTGTATATAATATACCTAACTATATACCTTCCATAGGGGATGTTTATATGAAAATAGCAAAGCCTATGGTAGATGCAGGAGCCGATGTTGTAGGTAAAATGCAGGATATGGCAAATGAGCTTAGAGCAAGTAATTATTTTAAGGATTATGGAAGTACTTCAGATGTAATATCTTTGCTTGGAAGATTTAAAGAAGAATCTTGGGAGACTGCAAAAGAAATATTTTCAGCATTTCCTGATGTTGTTAATAATATAGATCAATATTCAGAGAGTATTAGAAATTTAAATAATTTTGTATTAGGTATAAATATTTCAGAATATCCTAATGCTCATGGTATTATATCCGTTTATATATTAATTCCTATAATGGCTGCGCTTTTTCAATGGCTGCAGACTAAGACAATCAGACAACCTGAGATGCCTGATGGCAGCGCCGCTATGGGAACATATATGAAGGTAATGATGAATACTACGCCGATTATGAGTTTAATTATTTATTATAGTTTACCATGCGGTATTGGTTTATATTGGGCGGCAACTGCATTTTTTACAATTATACAGCAGGTTGCATTGAATTGGCATTTTGATCGTGTTGATATGGAAAAGGTTATTGAAAAACAGGTTGAAAAGGCTAAAAATAGTAATAAGCAGACATTTTATGATAAAATGATGAATGCAAGCATGAATGCGGCCGACCAATCCGGTACTACGCCAAATGTACCGAATGGAGCTTATGTTAATAAAAATAAGACAATTACAAATGCAGCAAAAATGAATACAAAAAATATTGTTGTAAAAAAGGTTGAAAATTTACAAAAAAATGAGGATAATATAGATAGTAATTCTTTAGATAAATCTAATAAGAAAACTTCCTCAGGTTCAAAGGATAGGAGTATTTCATCTATTGCAAATATGTTGAATGATAAATAATTATGATAGGAGATGAAGGAGTATGGAATATACACAGTTTAAAGCAGCAACTGTTGATGACGCTATTACAGAGGCAAGTTTGAATCTTGGAGTTCCAAGTACGGAATTGGTTTATAATGTGATTGATGAAGGTTCCAGTGGATTTTTAGGAATAGGAAAGAAGCCTGCAATTATTGAAGCCAGAGTAAGGCTTGAAGGAGAAGAAGAACAAAAAGAAGACTCTTTGGATTCTCAAAAAGAAGAAAAGTCCAAATTTAAAGTAGAAGTAAAGGAAGAACAGGTAAAAGTAGATACTTATAGCGGAAAAGTTTCTATAAATAAAAAACCTGAAAAAAGTCAGACAAAAGTTTATAAAGAAAAGACAGATTATAAAAATGATAAACCAGAAGAAGTTAAAGATAATACTTATGTTGAAGAAAGAAAAGAAAGGGTTATTGTAACTCCTGAAAATATTGATGAAATCATTAAGAATACAGAAAAGTTTTTAAACGATTTATTTTCTGCCATGAAAATTGAAACTAAGGTTGACATTGAGTTTGACAAAGAGAAGAATGATATTAATATTGATTTGTCTGGAGAAGAAATGGGCGTTTTGATTGGTAAGAGAGGTAATACTTTAGATTCTTTACAGTATTTGACAAGTCTTTATGTAAATAAGATGAGTGATGTATATCTTCGTGTTAAGATAGATACAGAAAATTATCGTGCAAGAAGAAAACAGACTTTGGAGCATTTGGCAAGAAATATTGCATTTAAGGTAAAAAAGACAAGACGTCCGGTTTATTTAGAGCCAATGAATCCTTATGAGAGAAGAATTATTCATTCTGCCTTACAAAACGACCGTTATGTAACTACCAAGTCTGAAGGTGAGGAGCCTTATCGTAAGGTAGTGGTAGTTTTAAAAAGATAGTAATGTATTTTAATATTTAAGATAGTTTAGTGAAAGGAAGCTGTTATATGTATAGTATGTACAGTTTCCTTTTTTATGTATGAAGTTAAATTTATCATTGATAGTAACTAATAACTTTACAGGATATATTTAATTTAGTAAAATAAAAGGTGAGTTTATGAATTATGAAACAGATACAATTGCTGCTATTGCCAGCGGTTTAACAGATTCAGGTATTGGAATAATCCGTATTAGCGGAAATAGGGTACTTGATATTTTAGAAAAGATATTTGTACCATATAATAATAATTTTAATGTAAATAATATAAAAAGCTATACTGCTCATTTTGGCCATATAGTGGAAGCTGAGTCTGATAATATAATAGATGAATGTATTATTATTTATATGAAAGGTCCTCATTCTTATACGGGAGAAGATATTGTTGAAATTGATTCTCATGGCGGTATTTTTGTATGTAATAAGATTTTAAAATTAGTATTAAATTCCGGCGCAAGGTTAGCAGAACCGGGAGAATATACAAAACGCGCTTTTTTAAATGGGAGAATCGATTTAACTCAGGCAGAAGCTGTTATGGATGTTATAAAAGCCGACCATGAAGACGCTCTTAGAATATCAGTTGACCAGCTTAAAGGAAGCCTTAAAAATGAAATAGTAAGAATGAGAAATATAATTATTCACGAAAATGCTTATATAGAATATGCTTTAGATGATCCTGAGCATGTGAGCTTAGATGGTTTTAGTGAAAAATTAAAGATTATAGTTAAAGATTTATTGTCTGATATAAAGTATATGCTTGATCATTCGGAAGAAGGAAGAATAATTAAATATGGAGTAAATACTGTTATTGTTGGAAAGCCAAATGCCGGTAAATCTTCTTTATTAAATTCATTGTTGAAGGAAGAAAGGGCAATTGTGACTAATATTCCCGGAACTACCAGAGATATATTGGAAGAGAGAGCATTGGTTGAAGGAATTCCCCTTAATATAATTGATACTGCAGGAATTCGTGATACAGAAGATGTAGTGGAAAGAATAGGGGTTGACAGGGCAAAAAAAAGCATTGAAGATGCAGACTTAATTTTATATGTTATAGATGCTTCCATAAATCTATCTAAAGAAGATTATGATATTATAGATTTAATTAAGAATAAAAAAGTTATTGTTTTACTTAATAAACAGGATTTAAAACAGGTTGTAACTGTCGAAGATATAAATAATTTATTATTTGCTCCTGTTTTATGTATTTCATTATTAGAGAATATGGAATTATCTGAGATTGGTCATGTAATAAAAGATATGTTTTACAGTGGTGAATTGTCAATAAAGGATAATCCGGTAATTACTAATCAAAGGCAAAAAATTTGTTTAGAGAATGCATATAAAAGTTTATGTCAAGTTAATGATAGTATAGACAATTGTATGCCGGAGGATTTTTTTACCATTGATTTGATGGAAGCTTATGAGCAGTTAGGTCTTATCATTGGCGAATCTATGCAGGATGATTTAGTTAATAAGATTTTTGAAGAATTTTGTACGGGAAAATAGTTTTTTGGAGATATAAAATGGCATATATAGAAGAAAATTATGATGTTATAGTGGTAGGCGCAGGTCATGCCGGTTGTGAAGCAGCTCTGGCGTCTGCAAGGCTTGGAATGAATACTATAATGTTTACAATTAGTATGAATAGTATTGCATTTATGCCTTGTAATCCTCATATAGGAGGAAGTTCTAAGGGGCATTTAGTTAGAGAGATTGACGCTCTTGGCGGTGAAATGGGTAAAAATATTGACAAAACCTATCTTCAGTCAAAGATGTTGAATCAATCTAAGGGACCGGCAGTTCATAGTCTTAGAGCTCAGGCAGATAAAGAAAAGTATAGCATAGAGATGAGAAAAGTTCTTCAAAACACTGACAATCTTACTTTAAGGCAGGGTGAAATTGTTGAAATTTTGACTGATAAAAAAGAAAATACTGTAGAAATAAAAGGAGTTAAAACAATTTCAGGCGCTGTTTATTATGCAAAGGCAGTTATTTTATGTACCGGTACTTATTTAAATGCCAGATGCGTTTATGGAGATGTAAGTGAAAATACAGGACCTAACGGACTAAAGGCTGCTGATTATTTGACAGATTCTTTGATTGCTCATGGTATAAAAATGAATCGTTTTAAAACAGGAACGCCTGCAAGGATTGATGGAAGAACTGTTGATTATAGTAAAATGCAGGAACAGCCGGGAGATGAAACAGTGGTGCCATTTTCCTTTGAAAATAGTGAAGAAGATATAAAAAGAAAACAAATTTCCTGCTGGCTTACCTATACAAACGAAGAAACTCATAAAATTATTCGTAATAATATTAATCGTTCTCCGCTTTATAATGGAAATATTGAAAGTACGGGGCCAAGGTATTGTCCCAGTATTGAAAGTAAGGTTATGACATTTGCAGATAAGGAAAAACATCATGTGTTTATTGAGCCGGAGGGAGAAGATACTAACGAGATGTATGTCGGCAGTATGAGTTCTTCTTTGCCGGAGGATGTTCAGTATGCTATGTATCGTACTGTACCCGGTTTAGAAAATGTAAAAATAGTAAGAAACGCTTATGCTATTGAATATGATTGTATTTCAGGAACACAGTTAAAGTCTTCTTTGGAATTTAAAGACATTAAAGGTTTATTTAGCGGCGGCCAATTTAATGGAAGCTCCGGTTATGAGGAAGCAGGAGCTCAGGGAATTATAGCCGGCATTAATGCAGCCAGATTTTGTAAAGGTGAAGAACCATTTGTATTAAGTCGTTCTGAAGCATATATTGGAGTTTTAATTGATGATTTAGTTACAAAGGAAACAGAAGAACCATACAGAATGATGACTTCAAGAGCTGAATACCGTTTGCTTTTAAGGCAGGATAATGCGGATTTGCGTCTTACAAAAAAAGGATATGAGATTGGTTTAATCAGTGAAGATAGATATAATCATTTATGTGAAAAAGAAAAAATGATAGAAAAAGAAATTAAGCGTCTTCATGAAGAAAAGGTTGGCGCCAATAAAAGGGTTCAGAATTTTTTGGAAGCTCATAATAGTACCAAATTAAAAACTGCCGCTTCATTAGCTGAAATTATAAGAAGACCTGAATTTGATTATTATTCGATTGAAGAATTAGATGTAAATAGACCTGTTTTGCCAAAAGAAGTAATAGAGCAGGTTAATATTGATATTAAGTATGAAGGCTATATTGAAAGACAGAAAAGACAGATTCATCAATTTGAAAAAATGGAAAACCGTAAGATTCCTGCTGATATAGATTATAATGATGTAAAAAGCCTGAGAATTGAAGCTATGCAGAAGCTGTCTTCAATAAGACCGGAAACAATTGGAATGGCTAAAAGAATTCAGGGAGTTAGTCCGGCGGATATTTCTGTTTTAATGATTTATATAAATCAAAAATAATATAAATATTAATGGAGATTTTATGGAATATTTGAGAAAATGTGCAAAGCAATTTAATATTGAAATTGATGATAAACAACTTGGAAAGTTTGAGATATTTTATAAGTATTTGATTGAAAAGAATAAAGTAATGAACCTTACTGCAATTACTGAAAAAAATGAAGTAATTATAAAACATTTTCTTGATAGTATTGCATTAGTTAATTATATTCAGATTGAAAAGAAAAATATAATTGATATTGGAACGGGAGCGGGATTTCCGGGAATCCCACTTAAAATATTAAAGCCTGATATACATTTAACTTTGTTGGATTCGTTAAAAAAAAGAATTAATTTTCTTGATGAAGTTATAGAAAAATGCGAGCTTTTAGATGTTAAAACAATTCATGGAAGAGCAGAGGATTTTGCGCATAATAAAGATTACAGGGAAAAATATGATTATGCTTTGTCAAGGGCTGTCTCTAATCTTTCAACTTTATCTGAATATTGTATTCCTTTTGTTAATATTAATGGTTGTTTTATTTCATATAAATCTGGTAATATGGAGGAAGAACTTAACAAAAGTAAAAATTCTATATTTTTGTGCGGCGGTAAATATGAAAAAACAGAAAAATTTTATTTACCTGATACAGATATAGAGCGTTCATTTATATTTATTAAAAAGGTAAAAAATACTGCAAGACAATATCCTAGAAAATCGGGTATTCCATCGAAAAATCCATTGTAAATTTTGTGGATGCAGGGAAAGGAAATATTACTATGAATCTGAATCTTTCTGAAATTGACGATTTGATTATGGAATATAATGAAGAAATTGATACTCTCCGTATTGAATTAGACAAGACCAGAACAGAATTGTCTAATCTAAAAATAGAGAAAAAAGAAATTGATTTAAAGATAGAAGATCAACAGAAGATTAAGAATGCTATTTCTATTAATAATAGTGATATAAATTCAGGTTTTTCTCCATTTGCAAAAAATTCGGATAATTATATGGAGAGCGATGGTAAAAAGGAAGAAATAAAATATTTAAAACAACAGCAGGAAGTTTTTGAATTAAAGGTGGAAAGAAAAGATTTTGAATGTACTGTAATAATGGATAAGATAGACAAAAATATTGATATATTGTCTTATTTGCAATCAATTAAGAAAAGTATTAATAATCAGGTAAATTCTTACACAAACAGTATGTATATTGAACAATTAAAAGAAATTGTTCAAAAGAAGAGATTGATTTCTTTGGAAAAAAATAAATTTTCTCCTATTGTAAGTAAGTTGGAGTCACAGATTTTAACTCCATCAAAAGAAGCTGCAAATCATATGAAGATGGTACTTGATTTTATGCAGTCAGATCCTGTTAGAGGAAGACAGGAGCTTGATAAAGTTTATCAGCAAATGAATACTATTATAGATAAGACTTCCAGATTAATAGGAAAATATAATAATATTGAAAAACAGTTTTCTCTTTGCGAGTCTTTAAATAATTATATTGGAGATATAGTTAAAATTTATCCGGAAATAAAATTTCATATGACAGTTGCAAATTTGGAGGTAATAAATAATATTAATATTGATTTAAACCGTTGTCTTATGGCATTTATAAAAGGAATGGTTAATTCATTTATATTAAAATGCAGTCCGGCTCTTATTTATCTTAGATATTCATATGTAGATGGATATCTAATAATAATCGGTAAGATAATAGGTAAATATATTAATTTTTATAACGAGATGAAAAATTCACCTAATTCTGTTGTGGCAACCATGTATGAAAAAATATTTTTATTAAACGGTACTGTCAATTTTAAAAATAATAATGACGGTACTTTCAATGTAACTTCAAAAGTACCGGTTAAAAATTATTTAGTATAGATAATTTATTAGTTAAAAGGAGAACAGCTATGAAAAATAAAATTGTAGAATTACTTGATGAAAAAATTGAATGTGTGGATAAGAGCAGAATAGAAGAATTAATTGAAATACCGCCAAAACCGGAAATGGGAGATTTTTCATTTCCTTGTTTTCAATTAGCTAAAATTATGAAAAAGGCGCCGCAAATGATTGCTGCAGAAATTGCAGATTCTATTAGTGAAAATAATTTTATTTCTGAAATAAAGGTAGAGGGCGCTTATATTAATTTTTATTTAAATAAAGTAGAATATATTAAGCAAATTATTGAAACAGCCTCCTGTTCTAATTACGGTTATTCAAAGGAGGGTGAAGAAAAAACTATTTGTATTGATTATTCTTCTCCAAATGTAGCAAAAAATTTTCATGTTGGACATCTTCGTACAACAATTATTGGTAATTCTTTATATAAAATATTTACCAAGCTTGGTTATAAGGTGGTTAGAATTAATCATTTGGGTGATTGGGGAACACAGTTTGGTAAATTGATTGTTGCATATAAAAATTGGGGAGATAAAGAAGCAATTGAAAAAAACGGTGTTTTAGAGCTTATGAATATTTATGTAAAATTCCATGAGGAAGCAAAAAAGGACGATTCTTTAAATGATCAGGCAAGAGAATGGTTTTCTAAAATGGAACAAGGCAATGAAGAAGCTCTTGAAATTTGGCAGTGGTTTAAAGATATTAGTTTAAAAGAATATATGAGAATATATGATCTTTTAGGAATGAGTTTTGATTCTTATAATGGAGAGTCTTTTTATCGTGATAAAACGCAAAACGTGGTAGATATTTTAAAAGAAAAGAAACTATTAGTTGAGAGTGAGGGAGCGCAGATTGTTCCTTTAGACGAGTATGATATGGCGCCTTGTCTGGTTATGAAAAAGGATGGAAGCTCTATTTATGCTACAAGAGATTTGGCGGCTATTTTGTACCGTAAAGAAACTTATAATTTTGATAAATGTATTTATGTTACCGGTCAGGAACAGAAGCTGCATTTTGCGCAGGTTTTTAAAGTAATTGAGTTGATGGGAAACGATTACGCAAAAAATCTTATACATGTTCCTTATGGATTAGTAAGTCTTGGCGGAGAAAAGCTTGCAACACGTTCAGGCAATATTATATTTGCAGAGGATATTTTAAATCAATCTATAGATAAAGTTAAGACAATTATAAATGAAAGAAATCCTGAATTAAAGAATAAGGATAGCGTAGCTAAAATCGTGGGCGTAGGAGCAATTATTTTTAATGATTTGTTTAATCAGAGAATTAAAGACGTTGCATTTAACTGGGATAAAATATTAAATTTTGATGGTGAAACAGGACCATATGTGCAGTATACTTATGCAAGATGCGCCAGTGTTCTTCGTAAATCAGGAGTAGATGAAATTCCAAAAGAAATTGAGTATTCTTTGTTACAAGATGAATATTCAATGAATCTTTTAAAGGAAATTAGCAGATTTGGTGAAGTAATTAAGGAAGCTTCAGAAAAAATGGAACCATTTATGATTACACGTTATGCAGTTCTTATTGCACAATTGTTTAATCGTTTTTATCATGAAAATAAGATAAATGTCGACGACCTTAATTTAAAAATGGCAAGATTAAAAGTGGTGGTAATTACAAAATATGTTATAAAGGAAGCATTATCTTTGCTTGGAATTGATTGCCCTGAACAAATGTAAAATATGATATAAATTAAGTATTTAATAATAAAAAGCAATAAGGGAATGTTTCACGTGAAACATTCCCTTATTGCTTTATGACAGAATTTTAAATTATAAACGTCATAATTTAACAATTTATTATAATGTTTCACGTGAAACATTTTGTTTTTTGTTTACAATTATGGTAGCATACCATTACAAAAAATGTTATTATTATATAGTGCAAAGGAGGATTTATATGAAAAATTTTAATGGAAGAATAATTGCAATTGCAAATCAGAAAGGTGGTGTTGGTAAAACTACCACAAGTATTAATCTTTCAGCTTGTCTTGCAGAAAAAGGCTGTAAAGTTCTTGCAGTGGATATGGATCCTCAGGGACATCTTACTACAGGTTTTGGAATTGAAAAAGATGATCAGAAATATACTACTTACGAATTGATGAAGGATGAGTGTAATGTTGGGGAGGCAATGATTATAAATGTAATTGATAATTTAAATCTTATTCCCGCCAACAGATTATTAGCCGGTATTGAAGTAGAATATGTAGGTGTTCCAAATATGCAATACATATTGGATAATATTTTAAAAAAAATAAAAACTAAGTTTGATTATATTATTATTGATTGTCCTCCTGCACTTGGTTTATTAACAGTAAATAGTTTGGTAGCGGCAGATACAGTTCTTGTACCTATTCAATGTGAATTTTTTGCATTAGACGGATTATCACAGTTGTTATATACAATTGATTTAATGAAGGAAAATTTAAATCCAAATTTAATTGTAGAAGGAATATGTTTTACAATGTATGATTCACGAACAAATTTATCTTTACAAGTTGTTGAAAATGTTAAAGATACTTTAACTCAAAATATTTATAAAACAGTGATTCCAAGAAATGTCAGGTTGGCGGAGGCGCCAAGTCATGGATTACCAATAAGTATGTATGACAGCCATTCTGCAGGAGCAGAAGCATATCGCCAGTTAGCGGATGAAGTTATAAATAATAAACTTTTAAAATAGTCTTTTAATTATTAATATACAAATGGAGGTTTAATATGGCAGTAAAAAAGGGATTAGGAAAGGGTATGGAATCTTTGTTGGGAACAAAGAATGCAAATTCAGCAAAGGCCGGAACTTCAAATAATTCTGAAACAGAAAAATATACAGTTGAAATAGATATTGACAATATTTCTCCTAATAAAGAACAGCCTCGTAAAAATTTTGACGAGGATGCTTTATATGAACTGGCGGAGTCTATTAAAACACATGGAATAATTGAACCAATAGTAGTTTCAAAAAAAACTGACAGCAATGGAAAAGAATATTATCAAATTATCGCCGGCGAGAGAAGATGGAGAGCTGCAAAATATGCAAAATGCAAAACAGTTCCCGCTGTTATTAAGGAATATAGTGATAAAGAAGTATTAGAGATTGCTCTTATTGAAAATATACAAAGAGAAGATCTGAATGCAATTGAGGAAGCTCAGGCATATAGTACCTTGATAAAAAAACTTAATCTTACACAAGATCAGTTAGCAGAAAGAGTATCAAAAAGCAGAACTTCTATTACTAATTCAATACGTTTATTGCAGTTATCTAAAAAAGTGCAGCAAATGGTAATTGAAGAAAAACTTACAATGGGACATGTTCGTACATTACTTAGTATTGAAGATAAAAATGAACAATACGAATTGGCCCAGAGCATATTTGATAAAGGATTATCTGTGCGTGAAACAGAAAAATTAATAAAAGATTATAATAAAAAGAAAACTTATGTAACAGAAAAAAATAAAAAAATAAAAAATGAAGCATTAGAGATGGCATATATGGAAAAAGAAAAGGAAATAAAAAATTATTTACGGGCAAAGGTTAAAATTGAGGATAAAGGCAATAAAGGAAAAATTGTAATCAGTTATGATAATTTAGAAGAATTTGAAAGAATTTTTGAATTAATCAGTAAATAAAAATATACATATAGGTAATTAAAAATATAAAGATGAATACATATTATAAATTTAGCGGCGCTTTTTGAAATATATAATTATGTTATTAAAGTATAAGGGAGAAAAAATATGTTTTTAGATGTAATGAAAGATAGTATATATCAATGGATAGGAGTAGACCCGGCATATTTTATGATTGGGGCGGTAGTTTTATTTATTATTTTATTTGCTATGATAATTATTCAACAAAATGAAATAAAGGCTTTAAGAGTAAGATTGGATAAGTTTATGTCAGGCGATAAGACAGAATCCTTTGAAGATGAAATAAATATAAGATTTAGAGAATTGGATTCTTTGAAGGAGGTTTCTTTAAGCCATACTAAGCAGATTGAAGAAATTGGAGAATTTTTAAAGGTTACATATTCTAAAATCGGTATTGTTAAGTATGATGCCTTTAAGGAAATGGGCGGTAATATGAGTTTTGTATTATGCCTTTTAAATGATAAGAATGACGGTATGATGTTAAACGCCATGCATAATCGGGAAGGCTGTTATACTTACATAAAAGAAATTATAGGCGGAGAGTCTTATATACAGCTATCAGAAGAAGAAAAGGAAGCTCTTAATATTGCTGTAAATGAAAGAAATTATATGTAAGGATAGTATTTTTAAAAATTAATATTAGAAATTTATCTAATATTGGTTCAGATAGCAAATATAAAAAATAAGATTTAATATATTTAAGTTGAAAAATTTTAAATATCGCATTATATTAGTATAATAAATGAAAAAATATAATTTAGTTATGGAGGCAGATTATGATTGATATTAAATTTTTAAGAGAGAATCCTGATGTTGTAAAGCAGAATATAAAAAATAAATTTCAGGATAAAAAGCTGCCATTGGTAGATGAAGTTATTGAACTTGACAAGGAGTCAAGAGCAGTAAAACAGGAGGCGGACGGACTACGCGCAAATAGAAATTCTATTAGCAAACAGATTGGCACATTGATGGCGCAGGGTAAAAAAGAAGAAGCTGAAGAGATAAAAAAACAGGTTACAGAAAATAGTAAGAGATTAAGCGAGCTTGAGGAAAAAGAAAATGAATTGCAGGAAAAAATCAAAAAAATAATGATGGTAATTCCTAATATTATTGATCCAAGCGTACCTATTGGTAAAAATGATTCTGAAAATGTAGAAATTGAAAAGTTTGGCGAGCCCGTTGTTCCCGATTTTGAAATTCCATATCATACAGATATAATGGAAAAATTAAATGGAATTGATTTGGATAGCGCAAGAAAAGTAGCAGGTAATGGTTTTTATTATTTAATAGGAGATATTGCAAGACTTCATAGCGCGGTAATTACCTATGCCAGAGATTTTATGATTAATAGAGGTTTTACTTATTGTATTCCACCGTTTATGATTCGTTCAGATGTGGTAACGGGCGTTATGAGCTTTGATGAGATGGAAGCTATGATGTATAAGATTGAAGGAGAGGACCTTTATTTGATAGGAACTTCTGAGCATTCCATGATAGGACGTTTTATAGATACAATTTTACAGGAAGAACAACTGCCTCAGACATTGACTTCTTATTCTCCATGTTTCAGAAAGGAGAAAGGGGCTCATGGTATTGAGGAGAGAGGAGTATATCGGATACATCAATTTGAAAAACAGGAAATGATTGTGGTATGCAAGCCGGAAGAATCTAAAATGTGGTTTGAAAAGCTTTGGCAGAATACAGTGGATTTATTTAGAAGCCTTGATATTCCTGTTAGAACATTGGAGTGTTGTTCTGGTGATTTGGCAGATTTAAAAGTAAAATCAATTGATGTGGAGGCTTGGTCTCCCCGTCAGAAAAAATATTTTGAAGTAGGTTCTTGCTCTAATTTAGGAGATGCTCAGGCAAGGAGACTTAAGATTCGTGTAAATGGAAAAGAAGGCAAGTATTTTGCTCATACTTTAAATAATACAGTTGTTGCGCCTCCTAGAATGTTAATTGCATTTTTAGAGAATAACCTTAATGAGGATGGAAGTATACGTATACCGGAAGCATTGCGTCCGTATATGGGCGGAGCCGATATTATATCAGATGGGAGATAACTTTTCCCTCTACATGCGAGCGGCAAAAAGCATAAAAGACAAAATATAGGATAGTAACTGCCCAAATTAACGCCTGTGGAGATATTAGATTGCAAAGTCGATGAAGCAGGAAGCCTATTGGCTTTAGACAATGGGTAGTTCACTTTTAAGGATAATTATGTGAGGAATAGATATGCATAAGTTTTTATCTGCTGTTGGTTTTCACGAATGTTATACAAAGCGTCAATTGGACGATATATTAAAGGATGTATTGTCCAATCCTGACGAGGAAGTGGAAGTGACGGATTCATTAAATAGAAGAATATTTCAGGCTAGAAAGAATTATGCAAATAACATGGGAATTTCTATTATTGGAGAAATTGACCAGAGAGGATTTCATAATGTTTTATTTTCATTTCCTTATTTGATAGGAAATGAAATTACACAAGAAGATGAAATTCAACTTCAAAAGTATGCAGAAAAAGACGCGTATGCCGGAATTAGTGAAGATTATAATATAGGTGTTTCTTTGATTTTTTCTTTGATTAATTTGACGCCTATTATAAAGCAGCAAAAGGAACAACTAAATATTCAATACTCAAAGGTATATCTTTCCGCTCTTTCAACAGAGGGAAAGGTTATTTTTGGAGTTGAAAAAAACGACGAGCAATTAAAATTAGAAAATGATTGCCAGATAAGCCGCAATAACCTGATTCAAGAAGCTAAGAATGGCGATATGGATGCAATTGAAAGCCTTACCTTAGAGGATATTGATTTATATACTGTAATTTCAAAAAGAGCCTCTAAAGAAGATATATATTCAATTGTAGATACTACATTTATGCCTTATGGAGTGGAGAGCGACCAGTATTCTATTTTAGGTAATATTGAGAGTATAAAAGAAGAATACAATAATATGACAAATGATAAGATATATGTTATTGATGTACAATGTAATAATATAAATATAACAGTTGCTATAAATGAAAGAGATATAATAGGAGAACCTAAAGTGGGCAGGCGTTTTAAGGGAGTAATCTGGCTTCAGGGGTTATTAGTATTAGAAAATTAGTGAAATGTTAAAAACACACTTGCAAAATTTTTAATTATTGTGTAATATTTATAATAAATTTGATTATTATTAAGCTTCCGTAGTTAAACGGATATAACGGTCCCCTCCTAAGGGATTGTTGTGGGTTCGATTCCCGCCGGGAGCATTTTTATTGTTATTTTAATAAGGAGAGTGGTTTTATGTTAAAGTCACTTTTTGTAATAAACCCCAGCTCAGGAAGACAAAATTTTTTAGAAACTATCGAAAAAATCATATCGCGTCTTATTATGGAGCAGATTGTAAATCATGTTGATGTAGTTTACACAAAACAACAGAATGATGCAAGAAATGCTGTTATTAATCTGAAAAATAAGGAGTATGATTTTATTACTGCTATTGGTGGAGATGGTACAATTAATGAAGTAATCAGCGGCGTAGCAGATTGCGGCTGCGAGATTCCTATTGCTATTATATCCGCCGGTACTGTTAATGATTTTGCAAACTATTTAAATCTGCCGGCTACTGTTAATGAATTTTGTGAAATGATTAAGAATTTCAGAACTAAGAGAATTGATGTTGGAAGAATTAATGGAAAGATTTTTATGAACGTTGTAGCGGGAGGTCTTGCTACTGATATTGGATATAATGTTTCTAAGGAAATGAAGGCAATATTTGGAAAGGCTGCTTACTATGTGGAGGGTATGAAAGAGATTCCTAAACAGCTTTTCAATCCATTTAAATTGCATATTGAATCAGAAGAATATACAGGTTCAAATGAATATTTGTTGTTTATGGTAATGAATAGCCAGAGTGTCGGCGGTTATAAGCAGGCGGCGCCTTTGGCGTCAGTTTCAGATGGAGAACTGGATGTTTTGCTGCTTAAAAAAGTTGAATTCTTAGAGATTACTGATTTGATTATTAAGATTTTAAGAGGAGATCATATTAGTCATCCGGCAGTACAGTATTTTCAAACAAAGCATATTAAGATTATACCGGAGGGTGATGAAAAGATTTCTGTTGATTATGATGGAGAGTATTATGGCAACCTTCCTGCGGATATCGAGGTATTGGAAGGAAAGGTGGAGGTTGTTATTCCGCCAAGTACAAACATTATTACAGAGGAGTAACGTAATCCTTAATTTATGTCCGGTAAGCTTCAAGCCGGCATATAGGTTTTCCCTGTTCTACAAATTTTGATTCATATTCTGTCATAATATTTCCGGTTATATATTCGCTTTTATGAAGGTCGTAAGTTATTTTATCAGCAATCCAACCGGATTCTTCAATTTCGATTAAAGAAAAATCAAACAAGGCGCGGTTATCAGTTTTAAAGCAAATTTTTCCTTTAGGAGATAATATATTGTTATACTTTTTTAAAAACTGTCTGGAGGTCAGGCGGCGTTTTGCATGTCGTTCTTTCGGCCATGGGTCCGAAAAATTCAAATAAATTTGAGATATTTCATTATGTTCAAATACATAATCTAAATTTTCTGCATCCATTCTTATAAAGAGCAGATTTTTTAAATTTAAATTTTCTGTCTGTTCAAGATTTTGCCTGTATTCAATGGCGCGAACTAATACGCTGGAAAACTTTTCAATGCCAATGTAATTGATGTGAGGATTTTGTTTTGCTAAATTTATTATAAACTGCCCTTTTCCCATACCAATTTCAATATAAATAGGATTGTCGTTATTGAAGGTCTTATTCCAGCTTCCTTTTTTACTGTATAATTTTGATTTGTCGTCTTCATTTATTGTGAATGGAGAGTTTTCGATTTTTTCTCTGGCTCCCTTTACATTTCTTAAACGCATAATTTTCTCCTTATTCCGGCATATTTAAAACTATCATAGCATTTTTCCTGTATTTTGTCTAATATGATTCAAGTATTTATTTTCTTATATGTCTTGTAAATTTTCGTGGAAATATTATACAATATAGAGTATACTAGGAGTAGCACTAAAAGATTAATTATAAGACAGCCAGAGCTGTCAAAATTGCATAGTAATAGACACCAGATTAGGAGTTAAAATATTGAAAGATAATAAAAAAAATTTATATATATTTAATAAAAAATATTTGATAATTTATACGATGCTTTTTATGTTTTTAGCAAACTCATTAACTGTTCAGGTAAATGCTGCAAAGTATGAGAAGGACAATGGTGTGCAGGAAGAATATTTGCAGACAGATGCAAAGGTTCCAAAGCTGTATTCTGAAGCGGCAATTATAATGGATGCTAAGACAGGGGAGATATTGTTTCAAAAGAATGCAAAAAAGAAGGAGTATCCTGCCTCTATTACAAAGTGTATGACTTCTTTAGTGGCAATTGAGAACAATGATTTAAGGGATGAGATTACTTATTCCAGCAATGCAATTTTTGACGTTGAGGAGGGAAGTTCAGGCGTTGCTTTAGATGTTGGGGAGGTTCTTACAGTAGAGCAGTCCTTATATGGCGCTATGCTGGAATCTGCAAATGAATGCTGTAATGGATTGGCAGAAAAGACTTCGGGAAGCGTTGATGCATTTGTTGAGCTTATGAATCAGAAAGCCAAGGAGATTGGCTGCGAAGGTACGCATTTTGTAAATGCAAATGGATTGTATAATAAGCAGCATTATACAACTGCCTATGATATGGCTTTAATTGTAAAAGAAGCCTTAAAAAATGACGAATGGCGTAAATTTTGCGGTACTCTAATATATGAGGTTCCGCCTACCAACAAGATGGACGAAAAAAGATATTGGAGAAACCACCACTCATTTGTAAATAAGGATATTCCCTATGCAAGCGAGTTATTTACTGCGGAGGGTGGCAAGACAGGTTATACAGTAAAGGCAAAAAATACGCTTGTTACCTATGCCAAGTCCAATGTTTCAGATATGGAGCTGATATGTGTTGTAATGAGGTGTCAGGACTATTTTTATTTTAATGGGCGCAGCTTTTCAAGAGTATATACAGATACTAATAATTTGCTGGAATATGGATTTAGCAATTTTACTACCATATCTTCTTCTGTAGATTTTGCGAGTCAGATAGAGGATGAAGACAAGGATTATATGATGCGTGCATATGAGATGCTTCAGCCGGATAAATTTATTACATTTACAGCAGAAAACGACTGCCAGATTGCAGTGTCGAATACCTATGACATATCTAAATTACATGGCACGTTGTCGTTTGATAAGGAAGATAATACAGGAAAATGGGGTACCTATGAATTTACAAGCGGAGGAAATGTTATTTCTTCAACGGATGTATATTATTCTATGAATCAGGATGTTTTAAAGGATTTTTACCGTTCTTCTAACCGTTCTAATAATATATTTAAAATACGTTATATAATATTTTATGTATTGTTGGCAATGATATTTCTATTAGTGATTCTGGGAACAGTAAAGATTATAAAAACATACTCTATTATGTCTGTTTTTGGAAAAAAGAGTTTGGGAAGTCTTGACGGGAAAAATAAAAGGATTTCTTTTAAGCCTAGGAAAAAGAACATTAAAAATAAAAGAGAGCGCGGCTCTCATGATTTTGCAGGTATAAACAGGAGGCGGAGAAGAAGAAGGTATACTTCCAAAACAAAAAATAAAAAGCTTCATTTTTAAAACAAAAAACTTTAAAATGAAAAACATATCATTATATAATTGAAAATGATATGTTTTTCACTTTTTATCCAAAAATATAAAAAAAATGAAATTTAGGGTTGCATTTTATCAAAGTATATTATATAATCAATATTGCGTTGAAAACGCAGGTTAAATAAGCACCATTAGCTCAGCTGGTAGAGCAGTAGACTCTTAATCTATTTGTCCAGGGTTCGAATCCCTGATGGTGTATGTCTAGTTCCCGTTTGGCAGTTGTAGCTGTTGGGTGGGAGCTTTTTTTAATATATTCAAGACTTGTTAAAGTTAAAAAAATAATGTATACTATATACCGATAGGTATATAAAATATAAACAAAGGAGATTTTAATATGGCTTGGTATGACAGCGCAGTATTTTATCACATTTATCCATTAGGGCTTTGCGGTTGCCCTCATGATAATACAGAAGAAGGAACAACTTCTCATTTTGACAAATTAAACGAGTGGGCGGCTCATGCAAAAAGAATCGGATGTAACGCAATTTATATAGGTCCGTTGTTTGAATCCGGTTCTCATGGGTATGATACAATAGATTACAGATTAGTGGATCGCAGGCTTGGCACTAATGAGGAGTTTAAGGAGTTTGTGAATAATTGTCACAACCTCGGTATGAGGGTAATTGTGGATGGAGTATTTAATCATACAGGAAGGGATTTTTTTGCTTTTCAGGATATTAAAAAGAACAGAGAAAATTCCGAGTATCGTGATTGGTATTGCAATGTGAATTTTTGGGGGAATAATGAATATAACGATGGATTCAGCTATGATAATTGGGGAGGGTATAATCTTCTTGCCAAACTGAACCAGTGGAATCCGGCAGTAAAGAATTATCATTTTGATACAGTACGTTTTTGGGTTAATGAGTTTGATATTGATGGAATCCGTCTTGATGCGGCTGATGTGCTTGACCATGGCTTTATGAGGGAGTTAAGGGGCGTATGCGATGCCTTAAAGCCGGAATTCTGGCTGATGGGTGAGGTTATTCATGGTGATTATTCACGTTGGGCAAATGGGGATATGCTTCATTCTGTAACCAATTATGAGCTGCATAAGGGACTGTTTTCAGGGCATAACGACCACAACTATTTTGAGATTGCCCATACCATTAAGAGGCTTAACGGTTTGGTGGGCAATACAAGACTTTATACATTTACAGATAATCATGATGTTGCAAGAATTTATTCTAAGCTGAATAATAAAGAGCATATGTATCCAGTTGCGTTATTACAATACACAGTTCCGGGAATCCCTTCTATATATTACGGTTCAGAGTTTGGAATTGCCGGCGACAAGGAGCGTAATTCTGACTGGAATTTAAGGCCTGATTTGGATTTGAAGGATTTTAATGAGAAGGATGAGCTGCCGGCTTTATTTACTAAGCTGGGCATGATTAAGCAGAGATTTAAGGAGCTTTCTTATGGTGATTATCAGGAGCTTATGCTTACAAACAGACAGTTTGCATTTGCAAGAAGTCTTGATGGAAAAGCGGTTGTTACTGTGGTAAATAACGACGATAATCCGGCGCATGTTGAGATTAATCTTCCGGTAGATGCTAACAAAGCGGTAAATCTTCTTGATATGGATGAGGAATCTGCGGAGGAAAAGGCTTTGAGAGAGGCAGCAGGCAAGGAAGCCCTTATAAAAGCGCGTCAGGATTTAAAGGGTGCATTGTTTGACCATGCAGGACAACTGGTAGGAGCTGCCGGCGAGATTGAAAATAAAGCAAGGGATATTTGGAAAACAGTAGAAAATATTAATCCGGAAAATGATGATATTAAAGAAGCAGTCAATCCTGCCTTAGATAGTTTAACAGCAAGCATTAACAATATTCAGAGAGTATATGATGAATTTTTAAAGAAATGCGGCGTAAGCGTTTCAGTACAAGATTTTGGCGGTAATATTAAGGATTGTGAAGCTTTAGAGATAAGAGATGGAAGACTTATTGTTGATCTTGCGCCAAATCGCGGTGTAATTGCTTATTTAACAAAAGAATAGTTATTTTATTCAATTTTATATGAGTGCAAAAACCTCTTCAACATTTATTTATGGTGGAGAGGTTTTATACGTTCTTCGAGTCTTGAAAAATAGTTAGAATATTTACCTGTATTTCCTCATAATTATTGAAAGAAGGGGTATTCCTGTCCATATTGACAAAGCATGGACAAGAAAGAAGACTTCAGTAAAATGAAATGGGGGATTTATTATGTCGGATTATATACGCAGGCTGTCTTATTTTTACCGCTATCAAAATGGAGGAAAGCAGGAAAATGTCGGTTTTTGCAAAGTAGAATGCCGGCAGGGACGCCTTAAGGTTACTTTGAATCTTTCGGATAATAAAGTAGTGGGAAGCGTTTCCCACAGTATTTTTTTATACCGATATAGCAGTGGTAAAATGCAATTGCTTGCCATTGGAGAATCAGTATTTGAAAATGGAAGATTAATCTATCATAAGGAAAGTGATGAAAAGATTCCTTTAAATGAATATTCCGGTATTATTGCATATCATAACGAGCAGTTGTTTTTCGGTTCACAGTGGGATGACGAGCCTATTCGTTTAGTGGAAATAGTAAGATGTATGAAGGAAAATGAACAGAATGATAATAAGGATATAAATAGTAATAATAACCGGATAAAAACGCCATTATATGAAACAGAAAATGAAATGGAAGAATATGGCAGACAGGAACAGAATATAAGAAGTGACGAGGGTGTCAAGGAAAATGGAGATATTAGACAAACAGATGGGGAAACTAAAACTTTAAGACAGATTCAGGAGGAGTTAAACGAAAAATTACAACGAATAGCAGGAAAGGGCAGAGAAGAGGAAAATATATTTCAAACAGATAAGCGTGAAAATGTTTTTTCTCAGCAATTAAATGTTGATAAGGGCTTTAACAATGGTAAAGGCAGACAGGAAAACAATAAAAGCAGAGAAATTACGGGTGCAGATTTTTTAATGATGAACCGTTCAAAGCTTCCTGGCTTTCAAAATAACGAGGTAGTGGATTGCGTCCGCATTGTGCCGGAAGATATTGGAATATTGGAAAGAGAAAATTGGGATTATGGAAATAACAGTTTTGTGCTGCATGGTTTTTATAATTACAGTCATTTAATGTTTGGGAAAATAAAGTATAATGATAATAAGTACCAGTATATTATTGGCGTGCCGGGGATATTTTCAAATAAAGATAAATATTTGGCGGGTATTTTTGGATTTCATGAGTTTATCACACTTAAAGAATGTGAGCATATGACAGGTGAGTTTGGATATTGGATTGCGAAAATCAGATAAATTTAGTATACTCATTAATATATAGAAAAGAAAATTCAAGAGGGAACTTAGGATGAATTTTGAGTATGAAACAAAAAGATTGCTGATGAGAGTTGAGCATAGCGGTATGGCGGAGGATGTGTTGGATTTTTACCGCAGGAACAGGCCATATTTTGATGCATTTGAGATGACAAGGGCGGATAATTTTTATTCTAAGGCATACCAGTCGGCATCTTTGCAATTAGAATACAATGAAATTATAAAAAAGAAGTATGTCAGATTTTGGATTTATGAAAAGAAAAATCCAAAGAAGATTATTGGTACTGTAAGTATAAGCAATATAGTTATGGGATGTTTTAGAACCGGAATGTTTGGATATAAGCTGGATCATGTCTATTGGGGAAAGGGTTATGCAACGGAGGCATGCGAGAAGCTTATTGAAATTGCCAAAGAATTAGGGCTTCACAGGCTGGAAGCGTTTATTATGCCTGCAAATGAAAAATCTATCAGGTTAATTGAAAGGCTGAATTTTGATTATGAAGGTATTAGTTATAAAAGCCTTGAGGTAAATCACAAATATGAAGACCATTATAGATATGCGCTTATTTTACAATAACAGGAGAAACGTATGACAGTAGATGAAAGGTATATGAGGCAGGCGATTACTCAGGCAAGGAAGGCAAAGGTTTTAGGTGATGTTCCAATTGGCTGTGTTATTGTGTATGAGGACAAGGTAATCGCTCGGGGATATAATAGGAGAAATAAAGATAGGACAGCCCTAGCCCATGCAGAGCTTATGGCTATAAAAAAAGCAAACAGGAAATTAGGTGATTGGAGGCTTGAGGAATGTACAATGTATATAACATTGGAGCCTTGTCAGATGTGTGCCGGTGCAATTATACAGGCTCGGATTCCTAAAGTAGTGGTAGGATGTATGAATCCAAAGGCAGGTTGCGCCGGTTCAGTTTTGGATCTTTTGCACGTACAGAAATTTAATCATCAGGCAGAGTTTATCTCCGGAGTTTTAGAAGAAGAGTGCAGGGAACTTTTACAGGATTTTTTTAAGGATTTGCGGAAAAAAAATAAATCCACGCGGTTTGCGTTGTGAATCCATGAGTGAAAGCGTTACCCAGATAGTTAGCTCAATTCAGGCGCCCTTGCGGCACATAAGATGGCTGCTTAAGGCTGCTTCGTTCCCGACCTGACCTGGTTCACAGGTCCTATTGCGCAAGACCCAAATGTCAACACCACTTGTCTGGGGCAGCCAGACACCTGGAAAACCCGAAACAAACCATCACCTCCGCTATAGCTGCGGACAGAGGGTACTGCTAATACCCCGGTTGCGTGGAGTTTTATTATAGCTTTTTTTTTAAGCTATGTCAAATAATTAAGGGGCGTATGTTTTTATTTTAAATTAAGCATACTGTTTTTTTATTCTTTGACATTATTATGTTAACTTTTTGTTAAAAGTATGGATATTTTTATGGAATAGTGTTAAGATTGATTATGTATAAATATGGATAATAGTATATATTTATTGTTATACTATTTTTATGGAAAAAGCTGGTTAGTACTTGGATTTCATAAAAAGCGGGGTGTTTAATATGGATTTACCACAGGTAAAGGACGAGCTTGTTCAGTTTAATGAGATGATTTTTCTCTATAATTCTGCAATGAAGGAGTTTAAGCTGCGTCTTGAGATTTTACGGGATGAATATAAATTTGTGCATCAATATGATCCCGTCTATGATGTATTATCAAGAATTAAGTCTATTGACAGTATTACTGCTAAGCTTGCAAAGCAAGGAAAGGCAATTACGGTAGAAAATATTGAAAAATATGTGGATGATATTGCAGGAATCCGCATTTGCTGCAATTACTCTACTGATATTTACAGATTGGTGGATATGTTACAGGCGCAGAAGGATATTGAGATTATTAATAGTAAGGATTATATGAATGAAACGAAAACCAATGGTTACAGAGGTTATCATATGATTATAACTATGCCGGTGCATTTGGCGGGAAGGGTTGTTCCGGTTAAGGTTGAAGTTCAGCTTCGTACTACTGCAATGAATTCATGGGCTATTCTTGAGGATGTTTTAGAGAATACTTATGATGATTATCTTCCGGAGGAATTGATGAAGGATATTAAGGAATGCGCTGATATGTTACATGCAGTAGATAAACGTATGATTCGCATACAGGATGAGGTGTCTCAGTATAAAAAAGAGAGGCAATAATAGGGAGAGATTCGTATTATGATGAATTACACTACAATTATTGAATTTGTAAAAGAGCAGACACAGAAAAATAATCGTCCCTCCAAGTATCCTTTTAGAGATCGTTTTGAGCATACTATGCGGGTTTACCGCTGGGCAATTAAGCTGCAGAACAAGATGGGCGGAGATATTGAGGTTATCTCTTTAGCTGCGCTGCTCCATGATATTGGTTGGGATGAATCAGGAGAGGTTCCTCATGGGGAGATTAGTGCGCAGATGGCAGCGGATTTTCTTGTGGAGATGGATTATGATCCTCAGAAAATTGGGCGTGTCTGCGAGATTATCAGAAGGCATGAGGATCAGGATACTCAGGATGAGCTTTCTTTGGAGTGTCAGATTGTAATGGATGCAGATTTGCTTGATGAACTTGGCGCTGTGGGAATTTTATGGGATGCTATGGCGACTGCGGTTACTATGGGCGACGAGGCAACTTATAAAAGGGCATATTCAAGAATCAGGCAGTATTTTAAGATTAATACTCCAAAACGTTCTCGTGCCAAGACGCCTGAGGGTAAGAGGGAATATCAGAGGCGTATGGATTTTGTTCAGAGCTTTATTGCAGAATTAGAAAAGGAATTATTTTAATATATTAATATAAAAAGGAATCTATATTGCAGATTCCTTTTTAGTATTTAAAATAAATTAAGTTTTATTAAGATAAGAGAAATTGTGTTAGTTCAGGGATGGTGTCAAATATATGCGTAGCGCCGGCATTTTTAAGTTCTCCTTCTTCTGAATATCCCCAGCCGCAGCCAATGGAATCAATACCACATTCTTTGGCTCCATCTATGTCGAGATAGCGGTCGCCAATCATTACAGCCTGCTTAAGCTTTTCTTTATTGTCAATGTTGAGCTGCTTTAAAGCTTCCCTTATGACATCAGGCTTCTTTTCTCTGGTAGTGTCCATTGTGGCGCCGACCGGACAGTCAATATATGGGGCAAGTCCATATTTTTTAATGACTTGCAGTGTATATAATTCTGGTTTTGATGTGGAAAGCGCTATTGTCTTTCCTGCATTTTTAAGAGTTTTTAGCATTTCTACCGCTCCCTCATATGCTCTGTTTTCAAAAAGTCCGATTGTTGAAAAACGTTCTCGGTATTTAGCGGCAGCCTCTACTGCTTTTTCTTCGGTGAAACCACAGAACTGCTGAAAAGATACAGTGAGGGGAGGCCCAACAAACTGATTTAAAAATTCCGGCTCTCTGTTTTCTATTCCGTAGTAATCCAGTGCATATATAATACAGTTTATAATTCCCTCCTTGGAATCTGTTAATGTTCCATCCAAATCGAAAAGCAGGTATTTATACATGTTGCACCTCCTTAATTTAAAGTAGTTTATCTTTGTATAATAATGTATGTATACTAACAAAAATAATTTTAAAAGTAAATATATTTATGAAAATATGGAAATTTAGTGTCTAAAGTGTGATAAATGTGTGTCTAAAGTGTGTTGAATGTGTGAACAAAAAGTAGAAATCCCCATTTTAAAGAATTTAAAGAATTCCATTTGTCGAAATCGACGTCGAATCCGCAAATTTTAACAACCACAGGTTGTTGGACAGAAATTTTAATTGGTATTAAACTA
>CANQSN010000015.1 GCA_947626505.1 uncultured Lachnospiraceae bacterium | reverse complement strand
CTCCCCGGCGGAGACAGTGAAAATGTCTCTCAAGGCCCAGTGGCTCAGCTGGTTAGAGCGCCGCCCTGTCACGGCGGAGGTCGTGGGTTCGATTCCCATCTGGGTCGTTTTTTTCTGCCGGCGTGGCGGAACTGGCAGACGCCCGGGACTTAAAATCCCGTGGGTAGAAATACCCGTACCGGTTCGATTCCGGTCGCCGGCATTATTTTTAGATAAGCGAATCCTAACAAGGATTCGCTTTATTTTTTGTTTCATATAATTTAAAAAACCTAATTATGCATAGTGGAAAATTCCAAGCCTGAAAAGGCTTTTCTGTTGCCATTCCTACTCCCTGTATTTACCAACCAGCCATTTACCCATCCGGCTTAAATCAGACGTCTTATATCCACTGGTTTTATTGCAGCTTGATTTAAGAAGAGAACACGACTCTGACTTGTTGCTTAAACTCCACGAGATATAACCTGCTCCATATTTATCAAGCAGCTTAAGCCATTCATTTGCCGAAGAAAAATTGTATGCGCCTTGGCCGCTGGCTTCACACGCTGAAAATTCCGTACATATAACCGGCAAGCCCGCCTTAAATGCCGCTTCGCATTTATCACGATAAGACTGCTGATGTGTTGCAGCATAAAAATGAACTGCATACATAATATTCTTATAGCCTTTAAGCGGAGACTTTGCCGCCACATCAACATCCTGTGACCAATTGGGTGTTCCTACAATAATCACTGCATTCTTGTTATTATTCCTAATGCATGGAATTACAGACTTTGCATAGGATTTAATTGTACCCCAGCTTGTTCCCCCATTTGGCTCGTTGCATATCTCATAAAGTACATTGCCATATTTCTTATACTTTTGGGAAACCTTTTTAAAAAATGCCTTTGCCTGTTTCTGGTATTTCTTTGGAGTTTGGTCGTTTAAAATATGCCAGTCTATAATTACATATATCCCAAGCTTCTTGGCGCTCGTAACAGCGGTATGTATTGTATTCAACAGCTTTTTGCGCTCATTGGCGCCGGTTACGCAATATCCGTTATAATCCTGAGTATACATGGCAACCCGAATACAATTGACTCCCCACTCGTCTCTAAGATTAGAGATAGAATTATAATTAACATACGGATATCCTACATCCCAGTTAATACCATGCGTAGATACCCCTTTTAACTGAAATGTATCGCCATTCTTATCAACCAGCTTTGTTCCTTCCACTTTAAGCTTACCATGCTTTCCGAATGGCGTATCGGAATATTCCGTCTGCTTAGTCTTACCCGTAAGCTTAACTGCCGCAAAAGCCGGTTGTCCCAGCGCGCTCGCCATAATAACAACAGCCATCACTATTCCCATCAACTGCCATCTTTTCTTCATTGCATCCTCTCCTTTTCATCATCCAACAGTCTATTTTGCCATGCTCTTAAATTTATCTACAATTGCATCTGAATCATCACTGCACACAAACATTACATACTGCCCGCTTGTGACAATCTGCGCCTTCTCCAATCTCTTAAACTGTTCCGGTATGTAATCCTGAAACGAGCTTTTCTGGCTCTCCAATCGGTTATTTGCCCCCTTCTCCACAATCGGCACAGACTGTTCATCCTTTGCTTTAATTATTACAAGCTCATCTGCAAGCGTCAATTCGCCAATAACGCCTGCGCACTCTGCCATTGCTTCCTCCTCCAAGTCATAATAATAGGCTATCTTATCTGCATCCAACGGTACAGTGGAAGGCAATCCAAGCATAGGCGTAAGCTCATTAATCATATCTGCCGCTGTTACTTCCTCTACGGTTTCAGCAGTATCTTCGGATTGCGTGTCTGAACTCTCGGTTGTATTGGAAGTCTTTGCGCTTGAAGCCTGCTGTTGTTCTACGGAATCCCGCCTCAATATTAAAATCGCTCCAATCAAACAAACAAATATTACTGCTGTCAAAATATATAATGCAACAATCTGTTTCTTGCTTAATTTCTTCATTCATATATCCTTTCTATCTTTACATAATTACTCCTGACAATCTGCTTTATATCAAAAACTGATTTTTCGTACCATCTGATATAATCAACTCATTTTATTTTTAACATAATCCAGCCATTTCTCATAAGCTTCAGGCTTTAAATGATACCCATCCGAACTAATCTTTGACGGAAGACAGCCCTTTTTGTTGACATAAAGGCTGTGAATATCCACATAAGTTGTATATTTATAATCATCAGAAAGCTTTTTAAGCCTTTTATTAAATTTATTTATACGCTCGTTAGTAAGTTTTTTATGTGAATTCTCATAAGCGCTTGTAACAGGCAGCAGGGATTCCACATAAATCTGCGCCTCCGGAAGATTTCTATGAATCTTTTTAATTATATTCCGATAACGCTCCTCAATACTTGGAAGATACGAGCCTTCATAACTCATATCATTTATTCCAAGCATAACAAATACATACTTTGGATTCTGTTTAACAATTTTTTTAACTTTTTTTGCCGCGGCATTTATATTGATACCCTTTTGAGCTACCACGTTTTTTGTTTTGACATAACCGTAAATACCAAGCCCTTCAGTAAGGGAATCTCCTAAAAATACTGAATTGTTAAACCTCTCCTGTCTCGCTTCCTTTTTCCATTTTTTGGTCAAATCCTCTATCTGCTTTTGAAAATCAGGCGCAGCTTCCGCCACAGCCTGTTCATAGGTTAAAAAATAGGGTTCCTGAACAGTTTCCTTCTTTGAAAATGTCCCTAATAAAATTAAGGCGATTACAATTAACGCCACTGCATCAAATATCAGAAAAACAGGAAGAAACATTCCCGATTTTGCCTGTTCTTCTGTAACCTGCTCCTCTACAGCCTGCTCCTGCTCTGATTGTTTCTGCTTTTCCTTAGCCTGCTTCTGTTTTGCCTTGTTTTGCTCCCGTTCTATCATGGCCTTCTTACCTGCTTTTTTATTATGCTTTTTTTTCTTAGGATCACTCATAGTTTATCCTCCATATTGACAATCACAATGCCTTTAATACTAGTCCGGATATCCCCTTTACACAAATATGAAGTGTATTATCTTTTACAGTGTAGGAAGTCGGCTCCATAGTATATCCCTGTTCTGTTGTTTCTATAAGACTTACAAGAGAATCTCCGTCAAATATCCCCAACTGCCACACAGGTAGCTTAATTTCAATATCTTCATAATTATTGTTAATGCATATAACATAGTGTTCCCTGCCATCAAAGCGTCCATACGCCAATGCTTTATGCGCGCCATATATAACCTTTAATGAACCCGTCTTTAAAGCGCTGCTCTCCTTATGAATTCTTATAATATCACGATGGAACTGAATCAACTCCATATCCTCGTGCCCCCATGGGTATGTACGCCGGCTGTCCGGATCCGTCCAACCGCAAACCCCCGCTTCATCACCATAATAAATAGTGGGGGCTCCGGGCCATGTCATCTGCATAACCACAGCCTCGCGCAAAACTCCCTTATTGACATTTTCATTTGCCGCATCCGGCCCCATAGAATCAATTCTTCCTACCCTGCGGTTAGTTCTAGTCAAAAATCTGGAATGGTCATGGTTTGATAACTCATTCATTGCCACTTGAAGGGAGCTCGTTTGAAACCTTGTCATATGATGCTCCATTGCACCCATAAAACAATCGACATTTCCTAAAAGGTCTCCCCTAAACTCATCACTATGTTTCTCCATACCGGTTAAAAACCAAGTTAAAGGCTCCATGAATGCATCATAATTCATAACCGTATCCCATTGATCGCCCTCTAACCAGCTTCCCGGATCCCCATAATGCTCCGCCAAAATAATAGCGTTAGGATTAGCCTCCTTAACAGCCTTTCTAAAATCTCTCCAAAACTTATGGTTGTACTCTTCAGAATGTCCCAAATCAGCCGCAACATCAAGACGCCATCCATCCACGTTATATGGGGCGGACACCCATTTTCTGCCCACATTTAAAATATAATTATAAAGCTTCTCGCTGTCTTCATAATTAAGCTTAGGCAGAGTATCATGCCCCCACCATCCGTCATACGCCTTGTTGTATGGCCATTCCCCATCATCATAAAACTGAAAAAATGTATGGTATGGGCTGAATTTATCAATGTAGGCTCCCTTGCTGTATCCCTTTTGCTTCTCATAAATTCTCTCTCTGTCCAGCCATTTGTTAAATGAACCGCAATGATTAAATACGCCGTCTAAAATAATCTTCATCCCCCGACGGTGTATCTCCTCCACAAGCTTTATAAAAAACTGATTGCTGGCCTCAAGATTAGCCTTATTAGTAACGCGGGAAATGTATTTTGTGGCTTTGGAGTTGTCATTATCCCCTTCGCCTAACACCTCTCCCTCATCTACTACAATCTTACCAAAATGCGGGTCTATATAGTCATAATCCTGAATATCATACTTGTGATTGGAAGGCGAGACAAAAATGGGATTCAGGTAAATAACCTCCACTCCCAGTCCCTGAAGATAGTCAAGCTTATCCATAATCCCCTGCAAATCTCCGCCATAAAATTCACGAACATCCATACTCTGCGGATACCTTGACCAGTCCTTTACCTGATGTACAGGCTCTCCAATATATATATATTCATTATCTACAACATCATTACTCTTATCGCCATTACAGAAACGATCCACATAAATCTGGTAAAAAACAGCTCCCTTCGCCCAATCCGGTGTGGAAAATCCGGGAACAATTTTAAAATTATAGCCGGAATTTACTTCCTTATCGGCTCCCCGCATATGATAATAACATACACTCTTACCCGAATGCACTTCAAAATAATATTCAGTTACCTTTCTGCTTGCAGGAATAACGCCTTCATAATAATCAAACAATTTATCAGAAAATGCCAAATGCATTTTTCTCTGTGTACCGTTATAGCAAATCAATACTTTACTTACATTATTCTTTGCAGTTCTTAATCGAATAGTAACATTATCATATATTGTCGGCTCAACCGGATTACGGTAAAAGCTGGTACCATCTGAAAACAAAGCCTCTGTGTTTAAGGCTGGAAAATTATTGAAAATATATAATCTCTTTTTCAAACTTTCCGCCATATTGGCAGTACTTAGTTGAAATTCCATAATTCACGCCGGAATACCGGACACCCTCCTTGTAATTCAGCACACTTTTAATATATCCTATCTACTTGAAAAAATCAATTGAAAAGAGGCATTTAATCCTCTATAGTTGCCGCAGGAGCTTCAAACAATGCTTCAAACTCCGCTCGGTCAATACGTTCTTTCTCAATAAGCAGCTCAGAACAGCGATGCAGCACATCTATATTTTCCTCAATAATGCGCCTTGCATCTGCATAGCATTCATCAATAATGCGTTTTACTTCCTTATCAATCGACTTGGCAATCGCCTCTCCATAAGGCCTTGCATGACCTAAATCCCTGCCAAGGAATACTTCATCGCCTTCTTCACTTTCATAATTTATAAGTCCCAGCTTATCGCTCATACCATACTTTGTAACCATTGCCCTGGCATATGCAGTAGCCTGCTTAATATCCTGAGAAGCGCCTGTAGTAACATCCTTAAAAGTCAACTCCTCGGCAATACGTCCTCCAAGGCTTACCTTAATATCCTGAAGCATTTTACCCTTTGTCAAAAATACATTGTCGTTCTCAGGAAGCGGCATTGTATAACCCGCCGCCCCAACGCCTGTCGGAATAATCGACACTGCATATACAGGTCCCACATCAGGAAGCAAGTGGAATAAAATTGCATGTCCTGCCTCGTGATATGCAGTAAGTTTCTTTTCCTTTTCAGGAATAAGACGACTTTTCTTCTCCGTACCTATTCCCACCTTTATAAACGCCTTATCAATATCCTCTTTTTTAACAAACTTCCTCATATCTCTGGCAGCATAAATAGCGGCCTCGTTCATTAAATTTTCCAAATCCGCGCCGGCAAAACCCGCTGTAGTTCTTGCAATCTGGTGAAGATCCACATCCTCTGCCAATGACTTATCTCTTGTGTGTACAGCAAGAATCTCCTCGCGGCCTTTTACGTCAGGCTTGCCAACCGCAACCTTACGGTCAAAACGTCCCGGCCTTAAAATAGCGGGATCCAAAATATCCACACGATTAGTAGCAGCAATAACTATTATGCCTTCATTTACACCAAAGCCATCCATCTCTACCAGCATTTGGTTAAGAGTCTGCTCTCTCTCGTCATGGCCTCCGCCAAGACCGCTTCCCCTTCGCCTTGCCACCGCATCAATCTCATCAATAAATATAATACAAGGTGAATTGCGCTTAGCCTCCTCAAACAAATCCCTTACTCTGGCAGCGCCGACGCCTACAAACATCTCTACAAAATCAGAACCGGAAATACTGAAAAACGGTACCTTTGCTTCTCCTGCAATAGCCTTAGCAAGCAATGTTTTACCTGTACCGGGAGGACCAACCATTATAATTCCCTTCGGGATTCTTGCTCCGGCATCTACAAACCGCTGAGGCTCCTTAAGGAAATCCACAATCTCCTTAACCTCCTCCTTTTCCTCCTGCAGACCGGCAACCTTTGAGAAATCCACATCTATATCTTCACCGTCCGTAACTTTTGCCTTACTCTTACCAAAGCCCATAACCTTGCTTCCGCCACCGCCTCCGGTGGTCTGTGAAGTAACCATCATAAATAGAAAAATACATACTCCACCCACAATAAGATATGGCAAAATGCTTACAAAAAGTCCGGGGCGGTCTACATCAGAAACATACACCTTCACCTCATCAGCATAATCTGCCAATACCTGATTAGTAATCTCATTTACATCAGATATAAAAAAAGTTCTGCTGGCTCCGGTTTTAAATGATACCGAGGCAACGCCTGTAGGCACCTCCTGATTTTGTGAAATGACTACCTTTGTAACCTTACCCTCTTCCAAATCACTCTTAAACTGATTAATGGTATACTCCTCTACCGGTTGCTGCATACTCTGGTAAACCATATAAATTCCCAAAAATGCAATCAACATAATCACTAAATAAAAACCTAAACCTGATTTTGCTCCTTTGTTCAAAACGAACTCCTTTCTATTCCTCCATCACGCCAATGTATGGAAGATTGCGATATTTTTGTGCATAATCCAATCCATAGCCCACTACAAATTCATCCGGTATTGTAAATGCTGTATACTTAACCGGCACCTCCACTACGCGTCTGTCCGGCTTGCTTAAAAGCGTGCATATTTCAATACTTTTGGGCATCCGCTTTTCAAGCACTGGTATCAGATAATTCAAGGTTCTTCCGGAATCAATAATATCCTCTACAATAAGCACCTCTTTATCCTCCAGCGGTTCATCCAAATCCTTTACAATCTTAACAATTCCAGAGCTGGACTTCTCATTGTTATAGCTGGAAACACACATAAAATCAATGGAAACCGGAACAGTAATCCGTTTTGCCAGCTCACATGCAAAGAATACGCCTCCCTTTAAAATACATATTAAATGAAGCTCCCTGCCCTCATAATCATGGCTTATCTGGGCTCCCAGATCACCAATACGAGCGTCCACCTCAGACTCTGTAAACATCACTTTAATACTTTCTTCTTTCGACATAGTTTTTCTCCTTAAAAATATGGTGTATTTTATGCTTCCCCATTTCTGTCCGTCCTGTCACAATATAACACGCATACCTTTTTTGTATCCTCTGTTACATAATAACGAGGATTCAGACGGTATCCAACTATCCACACCACTTCCTCTCCATCACATACTAAAGGAAGCTCATCCCTCTTGTACCTAGGAATCTTCTCATCAATCATAAATTTTTTGATAGACTTCTTATGTCCCATCTTATCGATACAAATAAAATCTCCGGACTGCCGAAAACGTATCGACAGCGTACCCTTTATTTTACCATAATCTACCATTTTAGTATAGTTTTTTTTCAAAAAATACTTGGCTTCCTCCAAAGAATATTCCTCAATATGCAAAAAAAACTCTTGTTTTTCCTCCGTCCTCCCTTTAGTATTCCCGATTAGAAGCCGGTCATAACTAATAAATGCCAAATTCCCATGAGGAAGCATAACCCTTCCCTGACCATTTTCCAAAAGCTTAATACACTGTTCTATGTGTTCTGCACTTAAATCTGTCCCACTCCCGCTCATCATTACCATTTTTCTCAAGATTTCCTTTTGAATTGCCGGATGCTGTAATGTAAGCATATGTCTATCTACTGCCATATACTCTCTTCCCTCTGCAGCTTCCTTATGCAAATTCTCCTTAAACCACCGGTCAGCCAACTCTGACACACAATCATAAAGCTCCGCCGCCTGTACCGAAAAATTACATAAATGCCCTGCCGCCTGCCCGTTTACCCTCTCCATGCGCGGCAAAATTTCATGACGTATATAGTTTCTTGTGTACTCTGTATTCTTATTGGTTAAATCCTCCCTAAAGCTTAAGCGTTCCCTCCTTGCATAAGCTTCAATCTCTATGCGCCCCACGCAAAGAAAAGGCCGAATCACCACCATTCCTTTTTGCTCAGTCTCCGGCTGCATTCCAATAATACCTTTAATTCCGGTACCTCTTGCCAACCGAAACAAAACAGTTTCCGCCTGATCGTCCTTGTGATGCGCTACCGCTACCTTAGTACTCGGTTTCATTTGACATAATTCTCTAAAATGCTCATATCTGCATTTTCTTCCGGCCTCCTCCTCAGACATCCCCCACTCTTTAGCAAGAGCAGGTACATTTTCGCGAAATACATTAAGGGCAATATTATGCTTACCGCACAGTTCCCTTACAAATCTCTCGTCCTCTAACGCTGCCTCGCCTCTAATCTGATGGTTTATATGCGCCGCTGAAAGCTCAATATCAAGCCCTTCATTTTGTATAATATTTTGTAAAACCATTAAAAGGCAGACTGAATCCACTCCGCCCGACAATCCTACAATCACATGCTTTGTATCTTCTAACATATGGCGCCTCTCCATATATTCCTTTATCCTGTCCTGCATTTTACTCCCTTCCTCCTATCTGATTTTCCATATTGAAAATGCCATAACCGTCATATCATCTTTCACCCGACACATTCCCTTTTTACAGATATTTTCCAAAAGCTCTTTTGCCACAAGCGATGGCGTCTGCTCCTCCATTTCAGATAAAACCTCTTTAATATAACTTTCCTTTTGCTCAACAATAACTGCATCCATTACACCATCTGAAACCATAACAACCAAATCGCCATCCTGCATAGAAAGACTTATGGCATCGCAGTCCACCTTGGAAAATACCCCCGCAGGCAGAGATGTTGACACCACTGTCTGCACATTTCCCCCACGCTTGATAAATGTGGTCGCTGCACCTATTTTAATCAGCTTTGCCGCTCCGGTAAATAAATTGATGCTGAAAAAATCTAATGTGGCATAAGACGTTGTATCCATATTCAGAGCCAGAACTGAATTTGCAAGCTTTAACGCCATCTCCTGCTCAAATCCGGCCTCCAGAAATTCCTCCAAAAGCTCTATAAGCATAGCGCTGACATTATATGCTTTCCTCCCCGTTCCCATTCCATCAGAAAGCATAGCGACAAAACATCCCTGCTCCAATTCCAAGAATGAATAGTTATCTCCGTTAATCCGCCCCTCTTGCGCCCTTCTCTCAACGCCTGTAACAATTCTATAAAGAGGAGCCTCCACGAATGAATAAACCTCATAATCTTTTGTTATTACTGCCTTACAGCTATCTGACGGTCTGTAATGGATTCCATATACTTTTGAAATATGGACTGCTAATTCCTTAGCAGTCATAAGGCTTCCCATACGACACTGTGCCACAACATACAGTACATCCGGCTCCATTTCCCGTTTCCAGAAAAGCACCTGTTTAATCGAAACCTGACGAGCCTTAAGCCTTATTCGCAGCAACATCTCCCGACTTTCGTCTTGTCCGCAGTCCTGAATCAGCTCGCTTGAAAACTCATTCATAAGCTGTGCAACGTCTCCCACCTGCTCTGCAATTATTTGTCGGCTTTCCGCCAGCTTTTCCATAATAATTCGGTTGGATTTTGCCCTTTCGTAACTGGCATTTGCCCCAATCATAAAAGCCTCCTGATTGTTGCAAACCTCAGCAAATTCCTTTGGAACATCCTCCTCCTTAATACCACCCTTTTTATCTAATGCCAAAAAAATCGACTTTGCCGCCTCGTATGTCTCTTTGGGATCCACGTTATAACAGTGATATCTTCCCTCGCACTGGTCGCATACATTTTCCTTCATTTGCATATACATAGTGGAAATATCCTGCTCACTGAATTCTGCCACCGGCTCCGGCAAGCTTAAAATACCCCTTTGCAGCTTGAAAAAACCGCCTGCAAAATCTCTCATTTTCTCCCTGACAGTGCGTCCCAATTGTTCCTGCATCAAATCCATCAATGCTGTTTCATTATCATTTTTCTGATGCAGCAGCGAACGGGGAAGAAACAGGAAAATAACCCCCGACGTCACCAGTCCTTTTAAAGAATTAGAAGCCAGCGTTGTCCCATCAACACCAAATTGTACTGCCAGAGCCATCATTGCCATTCCCAGAAATACTCCAAACCTTCCCAATTCTCTGAGCAGTCCCGCTGCCACTCCAAACAGCGTCACAAGCCCCAGCACAGAAAAATCATCAAGCCGGTATGCCAGTACCGCCCCGCCCAGAGCCGCCGCTAAAGTGCTTTCCAAAGTACCATATATATATGCCATCAAAAGAATCGTAAGGTAACATACGGATTCCGCTATGGCAAATGTAGCATACATAGAGCCCGGAAGTCCATATAATATTATAGCAATCAAAATTACACCGGTAATAAATATTTTCCTGTTAAATCCGCCTGCCTGAATAAACTGCCATTCCTTTTTCGACCATCCTGTTACCAAAACATAGCACAAGCAGCCAATCACAACACCCTCCAGAGTTGCCTCTATAAACGCTAAAATCGTAGTCCTATGGTTTGTCCACAAATAGCCAAGTCCCTCTGTCTGCGATAATATTAGACCGTCATCTAATATATTCCCTGCAATCGTCCATTTTAACATTGTAGTCACAATTCCGCAAAATGCAGCCAATACCGAAAGCCTTATTACTATTCCCTGCTCCTCCTGCTGTTTATCAGAAATTCTTCCATAATATGCTTTTGAACCTATAAAAAATAAAAAAGCATATGCGGCAAAACCAATCGCCCCTGAAACTGACTGCACTGAAAATACCCCTAAAAGCATGGAGAAAAACAGCCACATACTGTTTATCTTACCTATGCCCGCCGCTGCCCAAAATGCCGCTGCTAAAGGATTCATTTGAAAACATACTGCCCTGCCCACAAAAAATCCAATTACACTTACTATAATCTGTTCTTTGGTAACCTTTCTATCCCGCTCCATAACAGGTTCCCCTTTCCACTTACTGGCATATATAATGCCCGAGAACAGTAATTCGCATTTTCACAATTCTCTTATGCGAGGATTATAGATTACTTTGCCATAGACTTTTTGTAGAAACAAGGCGCTTATAAAATTTTTATGCATCAAACATCAAATTTTCATTATCAAAGCATTTAGTTACAATTGCAGCCAGCGCCGCCCCTAAAATAAGGTTCGTAATTATGGCAAGCACAACCTGAAAATTACTGATTTCCTGAGTAAGAACATTCCTAAGCGCCATTGAAGAACCATAAAGCGGGATTATATATACTGAAGTCTTTGTATCTCCGGTCACAAACATAGTCATCATACCAAGCGCAATTACCAAAAGATATGCCGGAGTTAAATAAGTGGAAGCCTCCTTCATATTTTTAGCAATCGCTGCACATACTGCAATAATTGCAACATAAACAAATACAAGGCTTATAATTAAAAGCAGCAATAATACTGCCTGTACCCCTGAAATATGAAATGACATTCCCCCTGCCTTTAACGTTTCAGCAAATACAGGAAATGCTGAGAGCATACTTATCCCATAAACCATAGCGGACATTGCTGAAAGCGCCATAAGCGCCATAAGCTTACCGTAAACAATATGGCTTCTCTTAACCGGAGCTATCAGCAGCGGAGCCAGCGTTCCCCTTTCCTTCTCGCCCGTAATAGTGTCAGTCCCAAGAGACATTACCCCTGCAAACAAAAGCATACATATCATATATGGCAAAATCCTTCCAAGCATTTTCCCTCCTGCCTTATCGTCATCCTGAATTACACTTTCTTTATTGTCTGTGTCCACTGTAAAAACCGCAACATTATCAAGATTCCCTACTCTCTCCTTTAGCAGGCTTCTTCTATATTTTTCAAGATATTCTGAAAATGTTTCCTTAGCGCTGCTGCTGTAATCCTCGCTGGGATTGTAGAAGGTCTTTATCTGGGGAACCTTACTCCCCTCCTTGTAATTTCTCACCTGATTAAAAAAATCTTCCGGAAAAGCAATCATCATATCCGCCTCGCCAATCAGAATATCTTCTTTTACCTTTTCCATATCTTCTTCGCTCAAAATATAAGTAATCTCTGCGTCCTTGCCTATTAATTGTCCAACCTGCTTAATAATATTTGCAGTATTTTCTGTCATGGACTGCTCCGCCTGTTCTTTAAGCATCTTTTGTGCATCGTAAAGCATATCGGAAGACTTATTATCACCTCCGATTTCTTCCTGCAAAAATTCTTTAAAATCCTCCGGCGCCTGATACACATAAACCTTAGAAACATGCCCGCTGATATCTGCCAGCATATTCACAGCAAGAACCGCCATAAGACCAAAAATCATAATCATCATAAGTACCGGCATAATAAACAGTGCAAATACCATTTTACGGTCGAACAGAATACGCCTCATTTCCTTAAAAAATACTATTTTTACTGTCTTCAAATTCCTGCCTCCTTGTGCTTATCTAACTGATTATAAAGCTCACTAAGCTCTCTTAGTTCCTCCTCATTCTGTACATTTTCCCTGTAAACGCTAAAAAACGCATCTTCCAAATCCTGTGTTCCGGTCTGCTCGCACACCTGCTTTACCGTACCCTCGAACACCGCCCTTCCGCCAATAATCATGGACAGTCGGTCGCACAGCTTTTGCGCCTCCGACATAATGTGCGTGGAGATAATAATTACCTTTCCCTTATCTTTAAGAAACTTTAGATAATCCGTTACTGCCCTTGAAGTCACAATATCAAGTCCATTTGTCGGCTCGTCAAACACCACTACATCCGGATCGTGCAGAAGGCTCACTGCAATAGAAGTCTTCTGTTTCATCCCTGTAGAAAGCTCCGACACCTTTTTGTCCTGAAATTCTGTAATACCAAAATAGGAGAACAGCTCTTCTTTGCGTTTATCAATCTCCTCCTCATTCATTCCATACAGCCTTCCAAAAAATCTGAACAAATACTGCGGACAAAACTGCGGATCAAGTTTCAATTCATTTGTTAAAAATGCGATGCTCCTTCTAACATCATCTCCCTGCTTAACGGTGTCAAAGCCCTGCACTCTTATGCTGCCATCAGTCGGCTTTAAAAGAGTTGCAATCATGCGGAGAGTCGTTGTCTTTCCTGCACCGTTTGGCCCAAGCAGCCCAAAAATCTCTCCTTCCTTTGCAGTAAAGGATACCCGCTCCACTGCCACCTTCTGCTTATTATTTGTTTTCATCTGCTGTCGCTGCCTTCTATTCAATTTATAAATCTTAGTTACATTATCTACCTCTATCATTTAAGCCTCCGTTATTTAAACTCAAGCTTCAATTATAAAACCTGAGTTAGTAAATCTGTAAAATAAAAAGGAGCCGATGTAAGCTCCTTTTATTGTACATGAATATGTCCCCGCTCAATGCTGCTGACTCAAGGCTACTGCTTGTCTCTGGCCTTAAACAAAATCTCGTCGTCTTTGACCATCCCAAGCTTTTCTCTGGCAACCTCTTCCACATACTTGTCCGTCTGCATATATGTTTCCTGGTTATCTAACTGTGTACTCTTTGCCTTGGCAGCCTTAATCTTATCCTGTAGCTGCTCCTGCTGAACCTCTAAAGCGCTGCTTGTCTTCTTTAATTGATGCTGATTTACAGCCATCACCCCACAAATAACCACAGCAAACACAACGACTACCCACATACCCTTCTTGGTTTTCACCCTGTTACGTTGTCTTCTTCCCATAGTTATACCACCCGCTAATGATTAGTAACTACCATTTTAATGGATTTTGCCAGATTTTTCAAGTGCTTTATCATTTTTCCACAGATTAACCTAAAAGGAAAAGCAATTACCCTCTTAATAATAGTAAAAAGTATACATAATTGCCAAAAAAAACAGGTAAACACACACCTAATCCAATTATGGAAAATACCATAATAAATAAGAGCGCCTGTTACTTCCCCCAAAAAAGTATATCCTGCCACTGCTCCATCATGAAAAAAATAAAATACTATATATGTAGTAACCAGAAAAAACACACACCAAACCACATCCTCCAGCCCCACAAGCCATACCTTGTCAGCTTCAACAGGACACTCCCCATATGTATGGTTTCCTGTTTCATTTTGCAATTTCATACGTTTTAACTGGCGAACACGCCTGAAGCTTCTAAATATATCATAAACCAGACACAAAAATACACCTGCCAGCATACTGGCTGCCATAAGATAAAGCTGGTCTACAATATTTTCTGAGACACGCTCGTTAAGCCAGTCTTTCATACTTTAATGCCACCCTTTCCCTTTCTTAAAGGCATTTCTACCTGAACATTCTTGCTAAAAATCCCTCATTTCTTCCCTCCTGCCTCATCTCCTGATAGGTAAAGCTGTCAATCCTCCCCTCCAAAGCCACTTCTCCCTTTTCCAGCATAAGGCGCACCACATGCAGCTCTGCACCTTTAATTTGCAGCATCCCAAGCTCTGTATCCAGAAGCACCTCCTCTGTATCAAATGCCAGAACATCCTTAACTCCTGTAATCAATCCCTGTCCTCTGTTTGTAACGGAAATTTTCTGAGTACTTGCAATCCTAAGCTCTTCCAAATAAATATCGCCTCCTTCCTACACTAAATGTATGAAGGGGGCGGTTAAATAATTCCTATAATATTGTATACATTTCCTTTGCTTCTTCCTTTTTCACCGTTTCTGCAATACTAGTCACGCGCGCCTTAACACTCTTGTTGCCAAATTGAATCTCAATAACATCATTAACCTTCACCTGATAAGAAGCCTTTACGGGCTTATCATTAACAAATACTCTGCCCGCGTCGCAAGCCTCATTTGCAATAGTGCGGCGCTTAATCAGGCGGGACACTTTTAAATATTTATCTAACCTCATAATCTTCCTCATCTTTCTAAAATTAACCAAAAAGGCTGCTTCCCGAAAGAAGCAGCCTTCTCTTGCTGTACTGTAAACAATTACTTATTCACAACATCCTTTAAAGCCTTACCAGCCTTAAACTTAGGTGCTTTAGAAGCCTTGATTTTAATCTTCTTGCCAGTCTGAGGATTACGTCCCTCACGAGCGGCTCTTTCAGATACCTCAAAAGTACCAAAACCAACTAACTGAATCTTTTCTCCTTTTGCCAGTTCCTCGGTTACAACATCTGTAAATGCCTTTAATGCCTTCTCTGCGTCTTTCTTGGACAACTCTGTCTTCTCTGCAATTGCAGCAACTAATTCTGTCTTGTTCATCGGATTAGCTCCTCCTCTTCGTAATATACTTAATATGCTGGCCTGCATTCATGCCAACTAAATTATTGGGACACGTTTCTTACATCACCATAGCGAAACGTTACATGTTAAGTTATACCTTTATTTCCTTTATTTGTCAAGAAAAAAACTGTGATATACCATATTTCTATAGCTTTTTCACAAAAATAAGCCTGAAATCCGTCAGTTTCACTTTAATTTTCAGCATTTTAACAATAAAAAACTGCTTTTTTTAATTACCACACAGCGCTAAGCAACAATATGCCTTACATCAAATAATTCCTCACATCCTCAAATCCCTGAGTTATGACTGCATAATTGATATTATAATATATCTTATGCTCTGACTTGCTGGCTGTTATAAGATTCATTTCTTCAAGCATAGCCAAATGATGTTTAACTGTAGCCGGCGTAAGTTTAAGCTTTCCCGCAATTTCCTGACCATAGGAAGGTTTTATTGAAAGCTGTTTTAGTATAGTAAGGCGGTTCTCATCGCTTATAGCCTTTAAAAACCTGCACATTATATGACTCTGGTTCTCGTCATCATAATACTGGATTGCCTCCTTGCCAAGTACAACATAACCCTCCTGCCCTATATAATCGTGAATGGAAAGCCTTTTCAAATCCACAGGATCAAACAAACTTATATGAATGGTCATGCGGTAAGGCCAGCTTCCGTTCTGCATACGAAATTCTTTCTTAAAATAGCGGTTCACGAAATCTGTAGGTGTTAAAAACAGTTGCTCCATATATTTCTTCTGCACTTCAGAAAGCACTTTTTCCACACTGTTCTTTACCTTGGAATACGCTTCCTGATAAAACTTGCGAAGCCCCGTAATTACCTTCTTACGGGTATCTCTCGGCGCTTCAAAACACTTAACCACATTCTTACGGGTTGAATCGTCTATAACCTGACACTCGCGTATATAGTTCTTCATAAGCTCTACGCTGTGCTTTACCTCAGACCAGTCCCTATAGTATCTCGCCTTGTACTTGGAAATGTATATGCCGCCAAGGTAATTACAAAATATAACATCGTCGCTTCCCTCTATGGCAAAAAGCATCTCATCTACTGTTGCTGTATGATAATCCACTGAATAGGCCTCAATAATACCTGAAATATTCAGGTTGTCATAAAGCCAGCGAATCTCCTTAAGCATATCCTTTGACACTTTAGCCTTAAGCTTCTCTTTAACTTTCTCGTCTGTTTCACTTATTACAACGCCTTCGGGAAGTAACTTACCATAACGTTCACATAAATATCCAATTGCTCTTGCAAATTCAAAGCATTCATTATATTGAATTCTAACTTTACTCTTAATTTCGTTCTTTAATTGGTCCATAATCAAGCTCCTCACATGTATACATTAGACATCCATCTAATAAACAGTATAGCATAAAGGCTCTTTTTTGTAAATCACAAACTTTTTAAATCTAAAATCTTGTTTGTTTTAGACAAAATTCAAATGTGTATATTTAAAAACACCTGTTTTATTACAAAATTTAAGAATTCATTTCATAAATATATAAAGTCACAAGACCGCTTATTTCAAGTTTTTTTGCTGTTAGTTCTCCATTTGGCGTCCTAAAAAGTTAGCCGCCACAGAAGCCATCTTCAATTCATTCTCACCGAGCTTAGAATTTTTATCATCATCTAATATTACTACCGCTCCAATGGCATCACCTTCACAGATTATAGTAGCTGCGGCCTGCGCATAAAATTCTATAGCATTTTCCGTCACATTGACAAATTCCTTATCATCTGAAGTCGCCACCTGATTCTTTCGCTCCTCAATAAGGTTTTCCATCTTCTGGTCAATCTCCTGCCCCTGAAGGCTCCGTTTTTCATTTCCTGCAGCAGCAATTATTTGATCTCTATCACATACTACAGTAGTTTTATTTAACATCTGTGAAATAGAATCTGCATATGCCTGTGCAAATGTGCTCAATTCCCCTATTGGAGAATATTTTTTTAAAATTACTTCCCCATCGCGGTTGGTAAAAATCTCCAATGGGTCCCCCTCGCGGATTCTTAATGTTCTGCGAATTTCCTTTGGTATTACTATCCTGCCTAAATTATCTATTCTTCTTACTACTCCTGTTGCTTTCATAACATTTCCTCCATTACATATTGTTCATATTGTTTTATCAACGTAATGTTAGTATCTGTAACAAATGGTGATTTATACATTTAGATTTTTTTAATTAATAAGCATATCATTTGTCATAGTTCGCAAGTTATCATAAAAACGCCTGCATTTGTTTGTGATAACCTTATAATTTTATATGTTATTTGCAATTAATTTATCAATTAAATTATTTTTTATTGACATCAGAAATGTATTATGTTATCTTTACTATGACAGACGTAGTATGACTGTCGTAGTACGACTGTCGTATATGTCACCGTCAGTCAAATGCAGTAAAGGCGTATCTTCACTTTGCCTTTGCGCAAATAAAAACAATATTAAGCAGGAAAACGCATTTGTTTTTTCTGCTTAGGAAAGGAGCATGACTATGACAAATATCAGCAGCGACGTCATTCGGGGATACAATGATACAATTATATTATATCTGCTTCTTAATAAGCCTTCATATGGCTACGAGATTTCCAAGCAGATTAAAACCTTGTCAGAAGAAAAGTATATTATCAAGGAAACTACGCTATATTCTGCATTTACCCGAATGGAAAAAAACGGATACATAGAATCCTTTTACGACCATGATATTACAGGAGGAAAGCGCAGAACCTACTACCGCATTACAGACGCCGGCAGACAGTATTATCAGGCAAAATGCGACGAGTGGGCATTAACCAAAGATGTTATTGAGAAATTTATTCAAAAAACAGAGCAAAATGGAGGGATTAATTATGGAAACAATTAGAAATTATCTTGATACGATGTTTAGCGGCCTTCCCAACACCGTTGAAGTGGCAAAGGCAAAAGAGGAGCTATGGCAAATGATGGAGGACAAATATACAGAATTGAAAAATGAAGGCAAAACCGAAAACGAGGCGGTTGGAACTGTAATTGCAGAATTTGGTAATTTAGAGGAGTTGGCGGAGGATCTTGGTATCAGCAGCTTTATTAAAGAAGACGACGAGTCTGAGTTATCAGGACGCAAAATAGAGCTTTCCGATGCAAAGAACTTTTTGGCTGATAAAAAACTCCAGGCATATATGACGGGCTTGGGAGTTCTTCTATGCATTATCTCACTTGACGGCGCCATTATTACCGACTGCTTGTTAGACAACGCTATCCTCGGAATGCTATTTATGTTTTCAGCCATAGGAATTGCTGTTGCAATTTTTGTTTTCTCCGGAATTACATCAAGCAAATGGAATTACCTTACGAAGGAAACCTGCCATATGGATTTTGCCACCACAGAATATGTCAGGACACGCCAAGAAGCTTTCCGCACCCAATATGCATTAATGCTCTCAATCGGAGTGCTGCTATGTATTATAAGCATACTTCCGCCGATACTTTTTTCTGAAATGTCAATATTTTTTGCAGATGATCTAGGCCCTGCAATTATGTTTTTTATAATAGCTGTCGGCGTATTTATGATTGTTTCTGCGTCTAACATTCAAAAATCCTTTAAGACGCTTATTATTACCGGCAAAAAAGCAAATGCTTACAATTCTTACAGTACGCCTGCTCAAAAACGCCGCTATAACAACCCAAAGATAAATGCTGTTATGTCTGTATACTGGTATACCGTAACCTGCATTTACCTGTGTATAAGTTTTTTAACCTTTGACTGGCATATTACTTGGATTATATGGGTACTGGCTGCAATTATAGAAGCCTTAATTAAACATATGGATATGCAGCTATAAAAAAGAAGGGGGAATTACAATGAAAAAATCAGTGTACTTGATTATTATTACAATAATTACAGTTATCTGCATCTTAATTGGAAGCCTTAATTTTTTTGTTGACTGGGATGATAATTTATTTTATATCAAAACCGGTAATGATAAACATAAGGATACGCTAAAGCCATTTCAAAGCATAAAAATTGATGGAAATATATTTGGCGTCTATATTGAATCGGGAAATGACTATTCTATACGCTATGACTGTTCAAAAGATTTTGAACCAATATACGAGGTCAATAATGATGTATTAACCGTAACTCAGAAAAACGTAAAAACGCTTCAATTGAAAAATAAAAAGAGCAAGCTTTATATTACAATACCCCCAAAAACAAAGCTTTCAGACCTTGAATTAAAGCTGGACGTTGGAGATGTTGAGATTTGCGACCTTGAATTTGATGATATAAATATCGCTGCTAATGTTGGAGAAATTGTACTTTCCGAAATTACTGCCAATACTTTAACGCTTGAGGCCAATACCGGCGATATTTCTTTAGAGGATACTATATTTACAAATTCTGTTATTACATGTGATATCGGTGATGTAGATATTATGGATGGTGAATTTCTTCAAGGTTATACAATTGACGCCTCCTCTTCCATTGGTGAAGTTGAGGCGGGTGATGATTACGATGGAAGATTATTTCATCAAGACGGTACGAAGGGATCGCTCTCTGTAACTACAAATGTTGGAGATATTGATATCGAAATAGAATAAAATGCGCAAAAAGAGGGACGCCGCACCAACGATTAGTGCGGAGTCCCCTTTTTCAATTACTTAAAGCCTAACACCTCATAGCCTTCGGATTCAATAGTCTTCCTTAATAAATCCTCTGAAACAGGTCCTTCAGTAGTTATTACCGCAGTTCCGGCTTCATGGCTGCAAACTGCGGAAATCACCCCCTCCAATGCCTCCAGCGCTTTCTGCACCCTTGCCTCGCAATGTCCGCACATCATACCTTTTACTTCGATTGTCATACATATACCTCCTAATCCTTCTAATATTGGTTCACCTTTAAGAGAATCCCTTTTTATTTTATCCTGCCTTGCATCCCATACCTTAAACAGGTTCAGACGCAAAGCATTGGAAACAACACAAAAGCTGGACAAACTCATAGCCGCCGCCCCAAACATCGGATTCAAAGTCCATCCGAAAATAGGAATCCACACACCGGCCGCCAATGGAATTCCAATAACATTATAAATAAACGCCCAAAACAGATTCTGATGAATGTTTTTAAGAGTAGCCCTGCTTAAACGTATGGCTGCCGGCACATCAGTCAAACGACTCTTCATAAGTATCACATCCGCTGCATCAATGGCAATATCTGTACCTGCTCCAATGGCAATTCCGATATCTGCACTGGTAAGCGCAGGAGCATCATTAATTCCATCTCCCACCATAGCCACTCTGCCCTTCTTCTTTAAACGCCTTATAATCGCTTCTTTACCCTGCGGTAAAACTCCGGCCACTACCTTATCAACTCCCGCCTGCCTTCCTATAACCTTAGCTGTACGCTCGTTATCTCCGGTCAGCATCACAATCTGAAGTCCCATGTTTTTAAGCTGTTTTATGGCCTCCCTGCTCTCGTCCTTTATGACATCCGCCACTGCAATCATTCCCAAGAGCTTAGTATTTTCTGTAAAATAAAGCGGCGTTTTTCCATCATCCGCAAATTCCTTTGCAAGCCTTTTCATATTCTTGGGAATACTTACATAGCGTTCTACAAATGCCTGATTGCCTCCTAACAGCTTACGCCCTCCAACCATTCCAATTATACCGCTGCCTGTCGACGTCTTAAAATCCTCTATCGGCAGCACAGACAGTCCGCGTTCTTCTCCTGCCGCCACCACTGCCTTAGCCAGCGGGTGCTCGCTTTTTTGTTCCAGAGAAAATGCCTTTGTCAACAGTTCTTCTTCGCTTATATCCTTCTCCGGATAAATGTTTGTAACCTTGGGCTTACCATTTGTAATTGTTCCTGTTTTATCCATAACTACAATCTGGGTTTTACCTGCCTGTTCCAATGACGCTGCTGTCTTAAACATAATACCATGCCTTGCGCCCACACCGTTACCTACCATGATTGCCACCGGAGTGGCAAGCCCTAAAGCGCAGGGGCAGCTTATAACCAACACGGATATTCCCCTTGCAATGGCAAATCCTATTGTCTGACCTGCCAAAAACCATATAACAACTGTTATTGCAGCAATAACAAGCACTATTGGAACAAATACTCCCGACACTTTATCTGCCACCTTAGCAATCGGAGCCTTTGTGGCTGCGGCATCACTAACCATCTTGATAATCTGGGACAATGCAGTGTCTTCTCCCACACGTTCTGCCCGACACTTAATATACCCTGATTGATTCAATGTAGCGGCCGAAACTAAATCCCCCTCCGCCTTATCCACCGGAATACTCTCTCCGGTAAGCGCCGCTTCATCTACTGCACTGCTTCCCTCTATAACCGTACCATCTACAGGAATCTGTTCTCCCGGTCTTACAATAAATATGTCCCCTGCCTTCACCTTATCAATTGGCACTTCTGTCTCTTCGCCGTCTATTTCTATGGTAGCCAGTTTTGGAGCCAGCTTCATCAATGCCTTTAACGCATCAGTAGTTTTACCCTTAGAGTATGCCTCCAGCATTTTCCCCACTGTAATCAATGTAAGTATCATTGACGCAGACTCAAAGTACAGCTCATGCATCCATCCCATAACAGCCTTAGAATCCCACTGAAGCTGCGCATAAGTCATAGCAAATAATGCATAAACACTATATCCAAATGAAGCCGCTGAACCTAACGCCACCAATGTGTCCATGTTGGGCGCTCCATGAATAAAGCTCTTAAATCCACTGATAAAAAATCTGTTATTTACCAGCATGATAACTATAGTAATCAAAAGCTGCAAAAGCCCTATTGCCATATGATTTCTTTCTAAAGACGCGGGCAGCGGCCAGCCCCACATCATATGTCCCATTGACAGATACATTAAGGGCGCTAATAAAATCAACGATACAATTAATCTGTTTCGTATCTCAGGTGTTTCCCTGTCCACAAGCATATACTCGTATTCGTCTTCCTTCTCACCGGCATCAGAAACTGCACTGTCCCCACCTCTTTTACTGGCGCCATATCCGGCCTCCACCACTGCCGCTATAATATCTTTAGACGATGCATTTCCTGAAACTCCCATAGAATTGGTCAAAAGACTTACAGAAACCTCTGTAACTCCTTCAACCTTAGAAACTGCTTTTTCAACTCTTGCGCTGCAAGCAGCACAGCTCATGCCTGTCACATTATACTGTTCCATATCTATATACCTCTCTATTTACTGCATCACTATTACTTCATAAGCTTCTGTAATAATGTTATCAACTCATCTATCACATCATCATTGCCTTCACGAATATTCTCTGCAACACAGGTTTTCAAGTGATTAGACAATAAAACCCTGTTAAAGCTGTTAAGAGCGGCATTAACCGCCGACACCTGGGTAATTACATCCATACAATACGCATCCTGCTCTAACATATTCTGAATCCCCCGAACCTGTCCTTCAATACGTTTCAAACGGTTCATCAAATCCTTATATTCTTTTTCAGAACGCTCCTTAGTCTTATGCGGTTGTTCACAACAACATTTTTTCTCCATACAAAACTCCCTGCTATGATTATTCCATATCTGTTACAGCATTATTCGTTACTAAAACATTAACCGCAATAATGCCATTTATTATCCTATATAAATAATATACCCCCTAGGGGTATTTGTCAACAAAAAAATCAAGTCCCATACGTTAATTAAATATTATTAATGCATGGGACTCTTATATATGTTAATTACTTCTTATATTATGCGTCTATGCGTCCATCTTAGACAGCTTAGATACATATGCCTGAGAAATTCCAAGCAAGCGACTTATCTCCATCTGTGTCATTCCTACCTTTTGTAACTCCATTACATAGTCGCGATATTCAAGCTTAGTGAAAATATTCTTAGCCTTAATCTCCTGAACTAAACGCTGCCTTACCAGATAATCAGAAGTATAATTCTGGAACTTAAGAGTAAACTGACCTTCCTTAACATCCTTTTTCATAGTAACAACAGTATCTTTAATTATAAATTCATCACAAGTCTCCACCAGCTCTTCCAATGTCATATCCTTTAATTCCTTTGGTAAGATTGTCTTTTTTGATAGCCCTGCCATATTGTACACCTCTCGTTCTCTTCTGTTCACAGACCAAAACCTGCGCAGATAATATATCTGATATCAATTATAATAGAGATGCCTGATTTGTCAAGTAGTTGCGCCGATTTTTTTGTTTTTTATGTTACTATTCACAGCCGATTATGACCTAACAGTCAGATGCGCTGCGCTTGCGCATAAGCAGATGGCTGTCAGGTCATTATGGAACTGCGAATCGTAACTTTTTTATCCCTATATTGATAATTTAGAAATGTATACACACATTTAATATTTTGTGCTATTATATAATATACGCCAAGACATGGTCAGCAAACACGCAATTAAACACAATCTGTTGTAATCCTGTTTGCATAAGATTTGCGGACAATACAGAATTTCAAGACTCGCAAGCGAGTCCTGAATATATTTAACAATTACGAAGGGAGTGTCCCGAAACATGAAGATAGGAATATTTGACTCAGGGATGGGAGGACTGTGTGTACTTCACTGTGCAAGCAACCTGCTGCCAGAGGCGGAATTACTATATTATGCCGACGAACAACATGTACCCTATGGGGATAAAGTACCGGAGGTGGTACAAGGATATGTAAAAGACATTTTACAATTTATGCTTACAAAAAATGTGGACGCCATTGTAATCGCATGCAACACTGCCACCAGCTTAGTGGGCCGCAGATATCGGGACAAATTTCCTATTCCCATTATCGGCATGGAACCGGCGCTAAAACTTGCTATGGATTTATATGCATCTGAGCAAAAAAGGATTTTGGTAGCCGCAACCCCCATAACCATAAATGGAACCAAGCTTCATAATCTGGTTGAGCAGGTGGATCCACACCATATGGCAGACCTGATTGCGCTGCCGGATTTGGTAAGATTTGCAGAAAAGGGTAACTATACCGGTGATGAAGTTATAACATATCTGAAAAACGCTTTCACATCCATGAACTTAGAAGCCTATGGAACTGTCGTATTAGGCTGTACACACTTTAATTATTTTAAGGAAAGCTTTTTAAAACTGTTTCCTAATCCAATACATTTTGTTGATGGAAATGTCGGAACCATACATCAGGTTATGCGGCTTTTGTCCATTCCTTTTGAAGGGGATAATTTTAAGGAAAAACGTATTACAGACGATATTATGAACGCAACTTCATTTTATATTTCCGGTAAAAATGCAAGCAAAGAAGAGCTTTCCTCCATACGTCTGCGTCTCTCTCTGCTTGATAAAATGTATCAGATATGAGACGACTCCCGCCTGTATTAGGAAGTGAGTAAGTCTTGAATATATTCGGTAAAAACAAATTACAAAAAAATCTTGGCATTTAACAATAATATCTGTTAAGCGCCAAGATTTTTTCTATTGAACCTCTCTGACATTTTTTTCAAATTTACGTACTAATTCCCTTGCCTCCTCCTCATCTGACATGCCAATCACAGAAATCATTCTCTGCAGGCTCCCAGCCTGTTCCTCAGGCAGCGTCAATGCGGCTTGCTTCAAATTATATAAATAGTCGTCTATTCTTTCAGAAAAAATCAATACAATATCATCAGAATAAAATTCCATCTGCATTGACATTGCACATCCCGGCCACTGATAATCTGTACTGTTCTTTGCAAGCTCCGACGCCTTAGTAAAAAACAGATGCGCCAATGGTGTACGGTTCACAATATCATCAACTGTAATTCCATAAAGCCGCAAATCCAATCTGGATATATGGCATGCCACCTTGTACTGTTCCATCTCTTCAATATGCATACTTATCGCTCCTCCTATTTTTATTTTTCATCCACCATCAAAATGTCCACAGTATGAGAGCTTGCCCCTAAAAGCTCCTTGCGTTCGCAAGTTGAAAAATGATACTCTAAAAAAATCTGAAATACTTCCTCCTCCATGCTGTTTAATACAGAGCGCATATAATCCGCCGCACCGTCCGCCGCAATAATCTGCTTTCTTGTCAGCCCGCCTGCCAGCTCGTTTATATTATTAATATCCTCAAGCCTGACATAATCATACAAATCCTTCTCCTTGGAAACACAGTGAAAATTCCGGTCAAGCCTTCCGTCATTCATGCACTCTAATACATGCTTCTCCTTAAACCCATACGTCAATACGCCATACTCATTCATAAGATATGCAACCAGTATAATACCTCCGGGCCTTGTCACTCTCTTTGCCTCGGATAACGCCTTAACCTTATCTTCAATTGTATACAAATGATACATAGGGCCAAATAAAAGCGTAATATCAAAACTGTTTTCTGTAAACCTCTTAAGCTTCAAAGCATTTCCCTGATATGCCTTTACATTACTGCCCTTTTTTTTAAGTATACCCAAATTATACTTAACAAGCTCCACCGCTGTAACATCATATCCTTCCTCCGAAAGAGCTACGCTATACCGTCCGGTTCCTGCCCCAATATCCAAAATCCTTATATCCTCGGCGCGTGAAGTTCCCTTTATACTCTCTATACTTTTATAAATATACCTCATTGTAGTAAGATATTCCACCTGACCATGCCTTCTTTGCAGACGTTTCTCCTCATTAAACTTATTATAGTGCCTCTCTAATTCCGTCATACATACACCCTTTCCATACAACATTATGCCATAAATTATTTATTTTCAAAATACCAAAAGATTCCGGCAATCCTGCCGGAATCTTTATATCTTACCTACATTCAAGACTTGCAGAGCGTTTATCAGACGAAAGTCTTCTGCCATCTGATAACCCTTCAGGCTCAGATAAACCGCCCATTGTCTAAAACCGATAGGATTGAGTCAAACTTATTTTCAATAACAGCGCTGCAGCATATAATGCGTTATATTTATCTACTGAACGACATAAGGCTTATACTTATATTCCAAAATCTTTGCAAAATAATGTGCAAACGAACCATCAGGCGCGCAAATCGTAACCTTTTCAACATCAATGGAATCATATACCAACTGCGTTTCCATATTCGGTATTACAACCTCTTTCAGCTTGTAACAATCTACAATTGCGCCGGAATCAATCTTTTCAACACTGCTTGGCAATATAATTCTTGTCACCTTTTCATTATCATCAAATGCGCCGCAGCCAATCCTTATTACTCCCTCCGGTACTGTAACCTCCCCCTTACATTTATCAGCGTCAATCAATATACCGTTTATTACCACAAGCGGATTCTTTTTTCTTAAATTTTTAATCCACTTTGTTCCCCAGAAGGTATACCCATCCATATTGTACCATGTGCTTGGAAATTTTACTATTTTAAGATTTCTGCAATAAGCAAAAGCAAACTCCCCCATCTTCACAAAATCGTTAGGAATCTCAATCTCTTTAAGCGAATTGCACCCATAAAACGCCGATTCTCCAATACTCTTAATCCCAGCAGGCAGACTGAGCTTCGTAATACTGGCGCATTCTTCAAATGCACTATTTCCTATCTTTTTAACAGACTGTGGTAAAATTACTTTTTTAAGCTTGGTATTTGCAAATGCAGAACCTCCTATAGTATCCAGTTTATTACTCCAGACAACCTCTTTTAAATTGTAACAAGCGGAAAACGAACCATATCCCAGCTTAGTTATTGTGTCCGGCAGCACTACCTTTTCAATATCCATATGCCCTATAAAAGCGGTTGTTTTTACCTGTGTTACTTTATATCCCTTTACCTTAGCAGGAATGTTAAGCTTCTTATATTGTCCCCGACATCCCGTAACGGTAGCAGTTTTATCCTTCTTGTTATAGGAATATGTAATAGTTCGCTTTGTGACTGTTATGCTGCAGGTATACTTCTTACCCTTATATTGCGCGGTAATAACCGCCTTGCCTATCTTTTTTGCAGTTAAAAATGCATATCCGTCATCTTTTTCAACCGATACCACTGCGCTGTTGCTGCTTGAATATAAAGCATCCAGCGCATCATAATAGCTGGCATTGGAGTCTATCAGCCATAATGCAGCCTCATCATTAACCCCAAGCTTAAGCTTATTTACTACTAATCCAATTCCGCCCTTCGCATGAACCTCCAAAACTGCCATAAATCCCATTAGCAAGGCAAATGCTAAAAGCAGACTCAATCTCTTTTTCATATACGTCTCCTCCTGTTATGCGCGCAAGCAAACGCTTTATATTAATTATAAACGCTCAAATAATATTGTCAATAACTAAAACTATTCCTAATTATATCATAATCAGTCATAATTTTTTTCTACAAACACCCCGTATTTATCCTTAATCCGATACAGCTTCTTAAATATTGCAGAGCTCATTAGCAATAAAAATACAAAGGTAGCAAGTCCATGAGCGGCGTTAAATGGAAGTCCCGTCACGTAAGTCAAAAGCAATATTTTTGCATTTATCTGATGTGTGTACATAATCACAGCGGCAGTATCCATAATTAATCCATATAGCAAAAACACGCTTCCTCCTCCATAAAGAGCAAACAGCAGCATATGCCTTTTACTAAAAAGCTTTCTTTTGTAAAACAGCCCTCCTGCGCAAAAGCCTAATAGTCCAAAGGCAATCATTTGCCAAGGCGTCCATGGTCCCTGCCCAAATATAAAATTGGACAATAGCGCGCCGCCCGCTCCAATCAAAAGCCCCGCCCTTTTCCCAAGAGCAGCGCCGGAAATAATAATAACCGCTGCCATTGGTTTTACCTGCGGCAGCATATAAAAAATACTGCGGGCGATTACTGCGATTGCAATCATAACAGCAATCACCACCAATTCCCTGCCTCTTATGCGCCTCTTGCGCTCTTGATTTGTCAAATTACCGCCTGCCTGCATCTATTATTACCTCGTCCTCCAATACTACATTTTCCAGTATCCCCCTAGTTAAGCGCCGGACAGTTGTAGTATAATACCGGTTTTGTAAAAAAAATTTTTTTGTATCCTTAACTCCGGTCAGTCTTCCATCAAACATCAAACCGCATCTGTTAGTGTACTTAGCCGCAAATTCAATATCGTGCGATGCCAATATAATTGTTTTTCCATGCTCACTAAGCGTTTGTAACAACTCTCCAAGAATATACTTTTCCTTTTCCGTCATTCCCTTTGTAGGCTCATCTAACAATAAAACATCAGGTTCCCTTGAAAGTAAAATTAGCAGAGCTAAACGCTGCTGCTCTCCACCGCTTAAATCATAAGGATGACGGTAAAGCAAACGCTCCATTTTAAATAAGTCCTTATACTTATCAGAAGTACCAAAAAGCTCGTCTATCACAGTATCATGGGAAAACATGCTTTCAGGATTTTGCGGTAAATAGGACACCTTCCCCTTTGTCTTAACTTTACCGGAATAAGGACTTAAAGCGCCGCTTATTACATTTAAAAGAGTAGATTTTCCCACTCCGTTTCCACCAAGAAGCCCAAAACATTCTCCCTTATAAAACCTTCCCTGTAAATGCTTTAATACGTCTTTGTTGTTTCTATTGTAACGATAATATACTTCCTTTAGCTGTACTGACCATTCCTGCCCATTTATGTAATGAGCGCTCTCCTTTTCCGGCAAATAAGAACTTAGGCTTTCAAGCCGCCCTTGCTGATTTAACCGTCTAAGCAGACTCCTTCCCTCCTGCAAGGTAATGGGGGGCAGCAAAACATTCTCCTCTTTCGCCTCTTTTTTCACTGCTTTCTTTACATAAATGCGGGGAACCACAGGAAGAAGCTGCTGCATATTTGCCTCGCCCAGAAAGCTTACTGCTTTTCTTGGTTCTCCATGATATATAAGACTTCCATCAGAAAACACTGCCACGCTGTCTGCAAGCTTATATACCTGCTCTGTATTATGCTCTGCCATAATAACAGCAATTCCCGTTTCCTCTTTAATTCGTTGCAGCATTTGCACAAAATTATTAACTGCAATGGGATCCATTTGGCTTGTTGGCTCGTCCAATACAATCGCTTTAGGATTCATAGCTAGAATTGACGCCAGATTTAAAATCTGTTTCTGTCCCCCTGATAACTCGTCAATGCGCTTATGAAACCACTCCTGTATTCCAAAATAACTTGACATCTCCGCTATTTTCAAATCCATATCCTCTTGTGAAAGACCTTGATTCTCCAAACCAAATGCCAGTTCATGCCAAACCTTGTCTGTCACCGGTTGATGCTCCGGATTCTGAAATACATAACCAATTTCTGCAGCAGTCTTTTTTGCCTCCCATTCTCCCATAGGCTTACCCATATATAAAATATCTCCCGTTTGTCTTCCCCATGGCGTAAGCTGCGGTTTTAATTGTTTTAAAAATGTTGTTTTCCCGCTTCCGGAATCTCCCAGAACCAATAAAAACTCTCCCTCACTAATGGTAATAGAAAGGTCTTTTAATAAAAAACCGCCTTTCGGATATGAAAATGTCAGATTTTGGATTGCAAAAAGCTCCATTTGCACACCTCCTTTATTTCCAGTATAAACGGAAGCATGCTGAACAGTAAAAAGCATACATAACCAAACTGCATAAACCCCTTTTCTCCGGTTACTGCTAAAACCGGATAATAATAAAATACTAACCGTCCGCTAAATATATCCCAAAATACAAAACCTGCTAAAACTAAACTCACGGTAATAAAATATGCATCTGCCATTCTAAAATGGTAAATAGTATAACTGCTTCTCCCGCATACTCCATATCCCCTTGCAGACATAGAGTCCGCTGTATCCACTGAAACTTCAAGTCCCCATGTAATAAGCATCGAAAATAATTCAAATGCATTTTTATCGGGATTTGCCAGCTTCATTTCCCTGTACCGGCGCCTAAGCTTAGGTAAAAAACGCATTACCATAGAAAACAGCAGCGCAATATTGGGGAAAATCCTGCCAAACAAATGAATCCACTTATCCACAGTCATAATACGATTCAAAATAATAAACCACATTAACATGGCAAGCACCATAATTCCCATTCCCATACCGTAATAAACAGATTCTTTAGTAATGGGATTACCACTATACCAATATCCTATTATTGTCGCACCCTCATGTGAAAACAGAGGATTCAAAATTGCAGATAAAATTGCCAGTGGAAGGCACTGCGCCAACTTTAAAAATGTCTTACTGCCAAACAAAAAAAACGCATAAAAAATTGCAGATAAAAAAGAAATTACCTGCAATATGGGATTAGTCACAAAAATTATCAGAATGATTTCCGCTGAAAAAAATATGAAATTGCTTATAGAGTTTAAGTTTGAAAATGCGTCTGTATGCCCTTTGTCCATAGTATATCTCCCTCTTAAAATCCTTATCCGCACTAAGGTATGACGCCATCCGGCAACGTCCTATGATAAATCTTTACCCAAGTCGCATGTATAACGCCATTCGATTTTGTCTCCCCGCTTAACAATATAGCGGCTGCACCCATAGTTAGGGGACCACGAATTGACAAAATATTTCCACCCCGAAAGACTTCCGCAATCGCGTTCATACAGATTTCCAATTCCTTCAATATAATCAGAATTATACCCCGGCGTAAATGTAAATTCATAGTGGATAGAATGCTCCTTCAGCTCTCTGCACAGCACATCATACACTGACTCGCCTTCATAAAATACTGCCTCACTATTTTGATAAATAATACCGTCAGGCGGAATAATTGATTCCTTTCCCTTTTTCAATTGCTTACTATTATTTAAAACTGTTTTGCATTCCACAATCAGGCTGCAGGTGGCTGCTTCATTAGTGTCTACTGTAACATCAGCCGGCTCAACCGGAAGCTGCTCGCCTTCAGGAATCGGTTCTGTATTGTATTTATCCTTCCCCTTATCCTTACCGTCGCTATTAACAATGTAAGGATTGGTATCCGCATTATCGTCCTTATTATACTCCAAATCGGCGCTGCTTTTAAGAACTTTCTTTGTCTTCTTTTTATTAGCTTTTTCGGAAAATGCTTCGCTTGTGTCTGAGGTCTTTTTGACCTTATCTTCGCTTGTGTCTAAAGTTCTGTCGGAATCCTGTTCACTTTTATTATTCTTCTTATCCTTTAATTTCTTATTACTTTTCTGCCCCTTTTCCGAATGTGTTTTATCATCATTTTTTGAAGCTTCGTCAACCGTCTGCTCTGCGGCCTCCTCTGTAAGCTGCTCCACAATCTTATTTGCATTGTCAAAATTATTGTCTGTGTATTCCCCGCTGCCACAGCCTGCAAGCAGCAGGAAAATACACAGCAGAAGAAAGCAGAAATATCCTTTATTCCATTTTCCTATATGAAACTTTTTCATACCCTGCTCCTTTCATCCCAATAACTATTTTACATAAACCTTTTTAAATGCGCTATATTTACCATAAACGTACTCTTGTCCAACCTTTTTAAAGCTGCGAACACGTACATAATACGTCTTTTTTCTCTTGCACTTCTTAATTGTGTATGTGTTTATTTTAACTTTATTAATCCTAATAGTTTTAGTTGCACTCTTAACAAATTTTTTAGAGGTAGAATATTGTATCTGGTATCCGCTCGCCTTTGTATTCTTAGTAAAAATTACCTGAATCTTTTTATTTCCTGCCTTTAGTCTTTTTATTTTCTGTTTTTTTACTTTTACAGACTCTGACGCTTCGGTTGTCTGTGCTGGCTCCTGCGTAGTTGCTGGCGTCTGTGTAGTTTCTGTTGTCTGTGCCGGCGCCTGAGTTGTTGCTGCCGCTTGCGTTGTTGCCGGCGTCTGAGTTGTTGCTGCCGGTTCCTCAGTGGAAGGCTCTGTTTCCTGTTGATCCTCAATAGACGGATATACAACATTAACATTTTTAAAATCGTAAAATGCACCCTTACCTGAGCTTAAATATTCGGCGGAAATAAATGCCTGCATTCCCTGATACGTTGCCATTGAGTTCGTTTCCATGCTCGAAGTTTGATAGCAAAACGAGCCATCCTCAAGCTGATAAGAAATCATTGCGTCCTGTATTGTCTTTTCATTTTTTACAAACCTTTTATCCTGCTCTGAAATTCCAAGACACGACAGCGCAAGCCACACCATCGCTGTTGTACAACTGTTGGAGGCTCCGGGATAAACTGTCCCCTGCCACTCAGAATCCGAACTTTTAAAGCCCCCGTTCTCCTCCTGAGCGCTGCTTAAAATATCCAATGCTTTGTCAATTTCTTTTGTAATTGTATCATTCTTTTTATAATATGGAGCAAGCGACTGCAGCACCATTGCAGTAGAATCTGCATCAAAGCTGCTTCCATAAGACCAGCCTCCATTTTCAAGCGACTGTTCGGCAAGATATAAAGCATACTTCTCTGCAATATCCGAAGCATTACCTGTGGAAATCGAATAAGGCTTTGCATTTAACGCCATAACAATATATGCCAGAGCTGTTATTCCGTTTTGGCTGACCACTGTATCATAATCCATAAATTGATCCAGCAAATTATAGCCTTCAAAATCAGTTACATCTACTCCCACTGCGCAGAGTGCAAGTACATATTTTGCCTCAACTATACCCTTTTTTTCCTTCACATATTTTCTGGCATTGGCCACATATTTATCGCATACATCCTTTTCCAAGCTGTCGCTTCTTTGAAGGTTTATAATATTCCATACGTTTCTTACATCTGCCGCATCCTCGCTTTGAGCCTGCGACACTATGTATTCAATTCCCTTATTATATGCCTTCTGAAATGCTTCATCCCTTTCCACGTTAGCAATACATACGGGAGGCACCAATATCATTGAATCAGATTTTGCAGACAGAACATACCGTCCCGCCTGTGGAAAAGCAACTGTCGCATTTCCGCTGGAATCAGTAGTAACAGCGTCTGCCGAAGCTGTTGTAGTTAATCCTTCTCCTGAAGCTGTTGGTTTTCTGAGATACAAAAAACCATCTTTTGTACATATTCCAATAAAAGCGCCGCTTGCATTTCCGGAACCATCCCATGAACTGTATCCTAAATGAAGTGAAAACTCCTCACCCTGCTTTACGTCTTTAAAATTATTGTCAAATGCAGAGTATTTATCAGTCCAGCCTGCTGTATCTGAATAAACATAGGCAATAATCACATCATCTGTTGAAACTTTTTCCTTTGCAGTTAAAGGCGATGCTCCATTGATATAATATCCAAATGCTCCGCTATCATCCCCCCACAATTTGGTTACACTAAAGCCATACGGGCTATCACCGGCGGCATATCCTCCTTTACAATACCTGTCATGCACTATAAGCATGGCGTCGTTAAATGTAAGCTCTTTGTCACCGTCTTTATCCGTAACAGATACCGGCACATTAGCCATCAAGGTACCGTCCTCATCCTCTCCCACTGCCAGTTGCCCTTTAATTGCAATGGTCACATATACATTTGCTTCATCACTTGCTGCATTTCCACTTATTGCGTCTTTGCTTGCTGCCAGAACATCTGCATTTATCCCCAATGGCGGCAATAATCCAAATAACAGCGCCAATATGCACAAATAAGAAAGCGCCCTTTTTCCTGTATTTTTCATTATATCCTCCTTTTCTTATATTAGAAAATCTAATATAAACATATATTTTTTAGTGGCAAAAAAAGACACAATATCCAAATATTGTGTCCCTAATACATCCAATTACCACTACCAAAATACACTAAAATAAGGAGGATTCACTTTTCCCAAAATGATTAATCGTATCTTAAGAAAAGCCCCCTGTAAACACATGAGCCTATTGTGTATTTCAGCCACTTACCTCAGTTACGTGTGATTGGGCGGCAATCTTATGCAGGTCTCCTGACTTACGCAGTAACGTTATTTTTCCCTTCTCATACTATGTACAATGGCTATGAAAAATAACTGCACGCTTACAGTAGCACGTCTGTACAGGTCTTGCACCTGTTTCCCTCTTAGCTGTCTGTCCTTATAAAAATAGGAACAGCAGAACACAAAATTTGAAATATCATATTATTTTATTGACCTCGCTCATAATAGCATAAATAACGCTATATTACAAGAAAAAATTTATATACCGGTTTCCTTCCCTTATCGTCCTGAATAAGCAATCCTTATAATATCATCAATCTTTGCCTCCTCAATCGTTGCGTCCTTAACCTTTATCTGTTCCGAAATATCGCAAAGCAATTGCGCGCCAGTAATGGTATCCTTGCAAAAACGGTATGTTACAATATTTCCTTGCCTGCTTATAATTTCAGCTTTATCATGCTTTACATAATGCTCGTCAAAATATTCCACCACCAGATTTTTGTCCGGAGCAATCCTATCAATCAATTCCTCCAGTACGCCATCCTCAATAATCTTACCCTTATTAATTATAATTAATCTCTTACAAAGCTCCTCAATATCGCCTAAATCATGCGTAGTAAGAATAATCGTGGTATTTTTTACGCGGTTAATTTCTTTTATAAACTTACGAATCGCATACTTCCCATCCACATCAAGCCCTATTGTCGGCTCATCCAAAAACAACACCGACGGAGAATGCAGCATTGCTGCCACCAAATCTCCGCGCATCCGCTGTCCTAAGGAGAGCTGACGCACAGGAATATCAATTATACTGAAAATTCCAAGAATCTCATCCATTACCTTTAAATTTTCCTGATATTTTTCCTCGTCAATCTGATAAATATGCTTCATCAGCTCAAAGCTCTCTCCAAGCCTCAAATCCCAGTTGAGCTGCGTCCGCTGTCCGAATACAACGCCCAAATTCTGCACAACCTTTATTCTTTCTTTTTGCGGATCCATGCCATTAACAAGCACTCTGCCGCTTGTCGGAGTTAAAATTCCTGATATCATTTTCACTGTTGTACTTTTTCCGGCGCCATTTGGCCCGATAAATGCAACAATCTCTCCTTCAGGAATTGTAAAGCTTATGTCATTTACCGCCCTGACAAGTACCTTTTCCCGAACGAACAGATTCTTAAATGCACCGCCAAGTCCCTTATCCTTTTTTGCAATTCTATATTCCTTTACAAGATTTTCTACTTTAATTGCTTCCATTCATATCCACCTCTCACTGTCCTGCGCTTTCATAGCTCTTAAGGCCCGCCTTAAAAAACAAACCGGCCAAAATCATTACAAATATTCCAATCAACAACGTAACCGATACCTCCCAGTTGACGCCGCTAAGCAAAGAACTTGCCGGATAAAAACTAACCCATCCGATTGGAACAATATACGTTAAAATAAACTGCATAATATGCGGATAAATATTAATCGGATACATAGTGGTTTTATCAAAAAATTCCTGCGTAAACCCCGCAAAATCGTTGACGCTCCTTGTCCAAAATGAAAATGTACCCATAATAATATAGATTGCTCCCCGAATCAAGGCAGCCCCAACCACTGTAACCAGAACCGCAATAAGGTTTGAAATATTAAAGGAATATCCTGTTTTAATGCACCCATAAACAAACACACAGATTCCGGGAATCAAATCGGTAATTCCAATAATATTGATTTTTGTAAAAAAGAATTGGTACAGCACGCTCATTGGCCTAATCATGTACATATCAAAATCCCCTTCAATAACATAAGAACCCATAAACCATGCCTGAACAAAAAATATCATGGATACAGCATGGGAAATAACAGAAATACCATATAAAAACGCCAGCTCGCCATAGTCCCATCCATTTATGTTTCCAAACCGCTCTACTACAAATTTAATTGTGGCAAAGCCTACAATAAACTGAATTGGATTAGACAATAACCACCCTACAAAATTAGCCGGATACTCAAGCATCATAAGCGCCGCAAGCTTAATATTTATAAGAGTAACCATTCCATAATGTTTCATTTTCCCAAACATATGTCACCCTCCCTGCACCATAACTTTTCTTTGCATATGCCGCTCTGCAATTAAAAATGCCGCAAACAAAAATATAACCCATAATAATTGTATACCCATCTTTAACAGTATTACATTGTAAGAATATTTCCCTATATAAATATCTAATGGGAGCTGATAAATATATATAAAAGGCAAAAGCTCTAATATAAATTTCACCTGATCCGGAAAAAACCATATAGGAATAATGCTGCCTGACAAAAGGCGCAGCACATGCTTTTTTACCTGAACAAGCGGCGACATATTAATAGTAACAAAAGACAAAAGAGAAAAAAGAGCGGCAAACAGCCAATTTACCATAAACGATAATATAAAGCTTAATACAAACAGCGCAGCATACGTTCCATTTGCCGGTAAGGGCGTCGCAATGAAAAACCCTCCAATTAAGATAATAGGAATAACATTCAAAAAGAACAGGGATGTAATATTTCCTAAATCTTCAAAGAAATAAATACCAAACAAAGGCACCGGTTTAATCATATCCGTTGCAACTGTTCCTTTTTCCACGCTATCCATTAATCGTTGCTCAACTCCGGTCATCAAAATAACAGACATTGCAGATGAAACAATTGTATATGTAAGCATATCTGTTACGCTAATCCCCTCCATAGATGATGTATCTATATAGATTGCTCTCCAGAAAAATGCAGCGGCAAACATAACAATGCACTGAAATATAATACTGGAAAAAACATCAAATCTATATGTCAACGCCTTCTGAATACGCATTTTATATATATATTTGTATGCTGAATGTTTATTTTTTCTATTTGTCACCCAAGCCATTTTTCTATTCCTCTCTGTCGTTTAGTTTTATTTTTTTCATTTTAACCTTTACAATATTCCTTTACAATATACCTGTAATATAAGTCTTTATGCATATACTAATAATGAATGGAAAAAGCATTATCCAATGAATCCAGACGATAAAAAACTTGATAAGGATAACTTTTAGAGAATTGCATTTTATATATGCCTATGCTAAAATAAAAAAGGAGAATTAAAACGTGCTTTGTTCTT